>NZ_LTAB01000014.1:0-99404 GCF_001580035.1 Sphingobium sp. 22B
CGAGAAACGGGAAGCGCTGAGCCACGCTGCGGACAAGTTCGGAATGTGGGGAAATGGCCAATCCAAGACATTCCCCTCCCGCMKGCGGGAGGGGGCTAGGGGGTGGGCTGGCGCGGCATCTGCGTGAGTTTTCAACGGCTAAGTCAGAAGCTCGCTACGCTCGCGCCCACCCCTAACCCCTCCCGCCTGCGGGAGGGGAATGTCTTGGATTGGCCATTTCCCCACATTCCGAACTTGTCCGCAGCGTGGCTCAGCGCTTCCCGTTTCTCGGAACGGGTCTTGCTATGGGATCACAACCGATCCGCCTTCATCGCGAAGATGGTTTCATGCGGCTGATAGGCCGCCATCCTGTCGAGCAATGCCTCGATCGCGTTGGCATGGATCAGGATATTGGCGTGTTGCGCGCGGATGAAGCCCGCCTCCACCATATGCTGGTTGAAGGCGATGAGTTGGTCATAGAAGCCCGCGACATTGAGCAGGCCGACCGGCTTGCGGTGATAGCCGAGCTGCGCCCAACTGATCGCTTCCCACAATTCATCCATCGTGCCGACGCCGCCCGGCAAGGTCACGAAGCCGTCGGACAGGTCGGTGAAAAGCTGCTTGCGCTGGTGCATGGTCTGGACGACGTGCAGTTCCGTGCAGCCGCGATGGGCGACTTCGGCCCCGACCAGCGCTTCGGGGATGACGCCGATCACCTCCCCACCCGCTTCCAGCGCCGCATCGGCCACCGCGCCCATCAGTCCCAGCCGGCCACCGCCATAGACGACGCCGATGCCCCGTTCGGCGAGGATGCGTCCGACATGGCGGGCGGATTCGACATAGGCGGGATCGGCCGGGGTGGCCGAGCCGCAATAGACAGCCAGTCTCTTCATAAATCCTTCATGAGTCAGGCCAGGTCTTCCAGCATCAACGCGGCCGTCGCCTTGGCGCTGCCGACCACGCCGGGAATGCCCGCCCCCGGATGCGTGCCCGCCCCTACCAGATAGAGGTTGGGAATGACGTCGTCGCGATTATGCGCGCGGAACCAGGCGCTCTGGGTCAACAGCGGCTCCAGGCTGAATGCGCTGCCCAGATGCGCCGACAGGTCGCGACGAAAGTCTGGCGGCGCATAATGGAACCGCGTCACAATGCGCGAGCGGATGTCCGGAATCAGGCGATGCTGGATCTCGTCTAGGATACGTTCCGCATAGGCCGGCGCGAAACGGTCCCAATCGATAGGCAGCTTGCCCAGATGCGGCACCGGGGCAAGCGCGTAGAAGGTCGAATGGCCCTCCGGCGCCATGCTGGGGTCGGTGACGGTCGGATGGTGCAGATAGAGCGAAAAATCCTGCGGCAGCACGCCATAATCATAGATGTCGGTCAGCAGCCCTTCATAGCGCGGGCCGAACAGGATCATATGGTGCGGGATGCCCGGCCAGCTTCCCCGGATGCCGAAATGCAGCACGAACAGGCTGGGCGACCAGCGCTTGCGGGCAAGCTTCGCCGCCTGTTTCTCGCCCCTGGGATGATGGCCGATCAGGTCACGATAGCTGTGCATCAGGTCGGCGTTGGAGGCGACGGCATCCGCCTCCCCCCGCCAGCCCGAAACGGTGCGCACGGCGACGGCGCGGTCGCCATAGGTTTCGATCTGCACCACCGGATCGGCGAGGCGCAGCGTGCCGCCCAGCCGCTCGAAATGCGTGGCCATCGCCTGGACGAGGCGGTTGGTGCCGCCCTTGGCGAACCAGACGCCGCCATCCTTCTCGAGCTTGTGGATCAGGGCGTAGATCGAGCTGGTCTGCATCGGATTGCCCCCGACCAGCAGCGTGTGGAAGGAGAGCGCCTGCCGCAGCTTCTCATCCTTCACATGGGAGGAAACCACGGAATAGACGGAGCGCCACGCCTGATGCTTCATCAGCGCGGGCGCGGCGCGGACCATGGAGGCGAAGTCGAGGAAGGCGACCGAGCCGAGCTTGCGATACCCCTCCTGATAAACGCCGTCGGCATAGTCGAGGAAGCTTTCATAGCCCGCGACATCCTCCGGATTGAGCCGGGCGATCTGGGCGCGGAGGGCGGTTTCGTCGTTGGAATAGTCGAAATTCGTGCCGTCGCGCCAGTTGAGCCGGTAGAAGGGGGAGACGGGGACGAGGCTGACATCCTCCGCCATGTCGTGGCCCGAAAGGCGCCACAACTCGCCCAGGCAATCGGGATCGGTGATGACGGTCGGCCCGGCGTCGAAGACGAAGCCGTCCTTTTCCCACATATAGGCGCGGCCCCCCGGACGGTCCCGCGCCTCCACCAGAGTGGTGTCGATTCCGGCGGATTGCAGGCGGATGGCCAGCGCAAGGCCGCCGAAGCCCGCGCCGATGACGATCGCTTTCCGGTTCATCGGGTCCGGTTCATCAGGCGGGAGGGCTCAACAGGGCGCGCATGGCGTCCCTTATGGGCACGGGGGGCCGCCCGCACAAGATGCGGATGCGATCCCCGAGCGTCGAGCGGCCCGCATAGAAGCGGCCGATAAGGGAGGGATCAAGCCGATAGAAACGTTCGAAGATGCGCCAGCGCTGGTCCGGTCTGGCCGCGCCGAACAGCATGCGGCCGAGCAACCGGTAATAAGCGCCCTGCCGCCAATGGTCCCGCGCCCAACCGCGCGTGGCCTGGGCGAGCAGTTGCCCCTCCACCGGCCATTCATTCGCCAGGCGCAGCGCGAAGCGCACCGCATCGGGCAGGGAATAGCCGGTCATGGGCTGGAATAGCGCCGCCCTTGCCCCCAGCCGCGCGACCGGATCGTCGTGCGGCCAGAAGCGGTCGAAATCGCCGCCGTGGACGACTGGCAGGACGCCGCTCTCGCTATGGACGACCTCCTCCACCTGCCAGTCCCGTGCCCGCGCATAGGCGGCGATCCGGGCGCCGAGCATGGGCACGTCGAGGTCCGGCGTGTCGCTATAATAGGTGTCCTCGACGAAGACGGTCCGTTCGTCCCAGGGCAGCAGATAGACGAAGCGATAGCCGTCCATCTGCTCGACCGTGGCGTCCATGATGACCGGGCGGGAAAGGCCGTGCGGAGCATGCAGGCGCAGGGTCTGGCCGACGAATTTCTGCCAGCCGCAGCGCAGGGCGGAAAGATCGCCGCCCCCTCGGGCGTCGAGCACGGCCTTGGCGCGGATGACGCGGCCGTCGGACAGGGTGACGCTGGTGGGCGTCAGCCCGGTGGCCTGCGCGCCGGTCAGCACGGCATCGCCAAGCCGCTCCCGGACATGGGCGTCGAGGCGCGCCGAGGTGATGCTGTTATAAGGCACGGCAAGTTGGCGGCAGTGGCCGGGGAAGCGGACCTCATAACCCTCCGGCCAGCGATGGGCGATCAGGGGCTCGACCAGCCAGCGGTCCCCGGCATCCACGTCGCTGTCGAAGAAGGACCAGATATGATTGCCGCCCAACCTGTCGCCGCTTTCCAGCAGCCTCAGGGAGACATGCGGGTGGCGCGCCGCGAGGGCGAGCGCGGTCAGACAGCCGGCAAGGCCGCCGCCCACTATCGCTACGTCGCAATCGGTCATGGTCGCCATCGCACCCTTGTTAGGGGCTGTGCGGGGAAATGCACGGATTGATTTTCAGACCGGCATAGTATAGGGGGGTACCCTATGCATATCGTGGCGGATCGGGACAAGCTGCTGGCGCGGGTGCGGCGCATCGCGGGGCAGATCGGCGCCGTAGAACGGCAATTGTCGGGCGACGCGGGTTGTTCGGAAACGCTGCAACTCGTCGCCTCCGTGCGGGGTGCGGTCGGCAGCCTGATGGAAGAATTGATCGAGCAGCATATGCGCGAACATGTCGCCCGGCCGGGCATCAGCGACGCAGCGCGAGAGGCTGCGGCGGAGGAAATGCTGGCGCTGATCCGGCGCTACGGGAAATGAGCATGCACGACGACCATGGCCATGGCGGCCACCATCATCCTGAGGACCATGATCATGTGCATGGCATTCCGGTGGCCAATGCGGATGATGGCGAGGAAAGCCATTATTTCGACCATATCTACCTGACGCGCGGACATGACGAGAATGCCCGCAAGACGATCTGGGTGGTGTGGCTGACGGCGGCGACCATGGTGGTCGAGATCGTCTTCGGCTGGCTGACCGGGTCGATGGCGCTGCTGGCCGACGGCTTCCACATGGCGACCCATGCCGGCGCGCTGGCGGTGGCGGCCGCCGCCTATGGCTATGCCCGGCGGCATGCGCGCAACCCGCGCTATACGTTCGGGACAGGCAAGGTGGGCGACCTGTCCGGCTTCGCATCCGCGCTGATCCTGGCCTTCACCGCCCTGTTCATCGCCGTCGAGTCCGTGATGCGCTTCTTCGAACCGGTGAAGGTGGCCTTTGGCGAAGCGACGCTGGTCGCGGTGATCGGCCTGGTCATCAACCTGATCAGCGCCCTGCTGCTGGGACACGACCATAGCCATGATCACGGGCATGGCCATGCCGACAATAATCTGCGCGCCGCCTATGTGCATGTGCTGACCGACGCGCTGACGTCGGTGCTGGCGATCATGGCGTTGCTGGCGGGGCGCTATATGGGCTGGTGGTGGCTGGACCCCGCCGTCGGCCTGCTGGGCGCGGTGGTGATCGCACGCTGGGCCTGGGGGCTGATGAAGGATACCGCCGCGATCCTGCTCGACACGGCCGAACCGGCGCTGATGGCGCGGATCAAGGCACTGGCCGAGGCGGAAGGGGCGACCATCCGCGACCTGCATGTCTGGCGCATCGGGCCGCACGCCCATGCCGCGATCGTCAGCCTGGCCCCCGGCGCCGATGTCGCCGCCGTGCGCCGCCAGGTCCGCGCCCTGCCGCGCATGGAGCATGTGACGGTGGAGTGCGGATAACCGTCGCAGACTCCCTTACCGAAGAGATAATCCTTAAGAGTTAGAGCAGCGAAACCGCCTGGTTAAGGCGGCAATTCACCACGATGGCAGATCGGCATGGCTTGACTCGACTCGGGCGGCCATTCAATTTCCCTTACGGAAATCTATAAAATACTGTCGGAGAGGAGGCCTTATGCCGGTTGCAAAGCCGTTTGCGGGAAAGGTTTTTCACGCCCTCTTGATGGAATGTTTCGCTGAACAGCGAAGGCCCACCGCCGATGAAGTGGACTCGGTCGCCTCCAAAATCTGGCAGGACAGTCATGGATCGATGACCGGGCAGGATTGGCGGGATGTGGCAAGGGGAAGCGACGCCCACCGGCAGATGATCAATGCGGCTCTGATGGCGTTCGGGTCGGCTCCGGCGGAAATGCATAGGGAGATATCCTGACGCTCGGTCGATGTTGAAGCCAAGGCGGGGATGACCGGCGCTGGCTCCATCCTCATGATAGGGTTTGAATGGCGACTGTTCCCTATCAGCCATTGCGAGGCGCGAAGTAGACGCATCAGCCCGAAGAAAATTCTCCGTAGCATCTTGAAACTGAAATAGCTCTTCCTATTTCCCTCTTGTCCCGGCTTCTCCCCCCCTCCCGCCGGGACATCCCTCTTTGTGGCCCCGGCGTTCCCTTGCGCCGGGGCTGCTTTTTTAAGAGCATCGTGCGCAAAAGTGGGAATCGGTTTTGCGCTTAAACGATGCGACAACAAAAGCTTAGAGCGCGCGGCCTGCGTCTGATTTAACGCAGCGCGCTCTAGAGATATTGGGCCGCTACCCAGCCGCTTGCCCAGGCCCATTGGAAATTATAGCCGCCCAGCCAGCCGGTGACGTCGACCGCTTCCCCTATGGCGTAAAGGCCGGGCAGGTGGCGCGCTTCCATCGTTTGCGAGGACAATCCCGCGGTCGAAATGCCGCCGATTGTGACCTCCGCCTTGGCGAAGCCTTCGGTGCCATTGGGCGTGAAAGGCCAGGCCGACAGGCGGCGTTCGGCGTCCTGCAGCTTGCGATCCGGGACGTTGCCCAGGTCGCCGGGAAGCGCCAGCCGCTCCGCCAGGGCGTCGGCCAGACGGTCGGGCAGGTGGCCGCGCAGGCATTGCGTCAGCGTGGCGCGCGGCCTGCCGCGCTTCGCCTCCGTCAGCCAGCCTTGCGGCTGGTCGGGCAGGAGGTCGAGAGCGATGGCATCGCCATGCCGCCAATAGGATGAAATCTGCAGAATCGCTGGGCCGGACAGGCCCCGGTGGGTGAGCAGCGCGGCTTCGCGGAAGGCGGTCTTGCCATGGCGTGCGATGACCTCGGTCGAGACGCCGGAGAGCGAGCGGAAGAGCAGTTCTTCGCCGCCGAGGGTCAGGGGCACCAGCGCCGGTCGGGGTTCCACCACCTTGAGCCCGAACTGGCGGGCGAGGTCATAGGCAAGGGCGGTTGCGCCGATCTTGGGGATGGAGGGGCCGCCGGTGGCGATGACCAGCGCCGGGGCCGTGACGGTCCTGTCGCCATGGGTGACGCAGTATCGGCCATCGGCATGGGTGACGGCGGCGATGGCGTGGTCGAGCCGGATGGCGACGCCGCCCGCCTCGCATTCGGCCAGCAGCATGGCGACGATCTGGCGCGCGCTCTGGTCGCAGAAGAGCTGGCCCAGAGTCTTTTCGTGCCAGGCGATGCCGTGGCGTTCGACAAGCCCGAGGAAATCCTGCGGCGTGTAGCGGCCCAGCGCAGATTTGGCGAAATGAGGGTTGGCGGACAGGTAGCGGTCGGGCGCGGTGTGGATATTGGTGAAGTTGCAGCGGCCGCCGCCGGAAATCAGGATTTTCTTCCCTGCCTGATCGGCATGGTCGATGACGAGGACGCGCCTGCCCCGCTGGCCCGCCATGGCCGCGCACATCAGGCCAGCGCCGCCAGCGCCCAGGACGATGGCGTCATAGGTTTCCGCTGGGGAAGCCATCAACCGGCGGCGAGCGCGTCCATGATCTGGCGGACGGGCGTGACGTCATAGCCGGCGGAGGCGGCCTGCTCGGTCAGCGCCGCCGGATGGTCGCCCGCGCGGGCGCGGGTCAGCGCCCAGAGCAAGGTGCTGCGCGTGCCGGAGCGGCAATAGGCGAGTATCTTGCCCTCGCCCGCCTGTTCCAGCGCGGCGGCCATGCCGTCGAGCTGCCAGGGCGCGAAGCCGCCATGGGCCACGGGGACGGCGGCATAGGCGATGCCGGCGGCCCTGGCTGCGGCTTCGATCTCCGCGCCGTTGGTCTGGCCCGGCTCCTCGTCGTCGGGGCGGTTGTTGATGATCACCGTCACGCCCAGCGCCTTGGCTTCCGCCACCTGATCGACGCTGATCTGCGGGGAGACGTAGAGGCTTTTGGTGAGCTGGCGGAACATGGGCGGGACTCCTTTTCGGGTCTCCTTGCGCTTGTGGGCGGCGGGATTCAAGAGGGTAGGCCACAGAGCAGCATGCTCCTTCGCAGGAGCAGGTCAATTCTTCCGTTCTAAAGATAAGGGCGGATCGCCGCGAGGAAGGCGTCGCCATAGGCGTCGAGCTTGCGCTGTCCCACGCCGCTGATGTGGCCGAGTTCCGTGAGGCTCGTCGGACGCTGCTCCGCCATTTCACGCAGGGTCGAATCGTGGAAAATCACATAGGGCGGCACGCCCGCCTCCTGCGCCAGTGCGCGGCGGCAGGCGCGCAGGGCGTCGAACAGCGGATCGCCCACCGGATTTTCCGCGCTGCCGTTGCGGGCGCTCTTGCGGCGGCGTTCCCTGCGGGGCGGGAGGACCAGGCTGACCTCCTCCTCCCCGCGCAGGATCGGGCGGGCATTGGGGCCGAATTCCAGCCCGCCATGCTCGTTGGTCTGGAGCGCGTCGCGCACCAGCAGGGCGCGGGAGACGGGGCGCAGCAGTGCCGTCTCCTCTCCGTCGACGATGCCGTAGACCGAAATCCTGTCATGGCCGCGCTCGCGAATCTTGTCGGTGACGGCGCCGGTCAGCACCTGCTCTATATGGCCGACGCCGAAGCTCTGGCCGGTGCGGTAGACGGCGGACAGGAATTTGCGCGCCGTCTGGGTCGCGTCGATGCTGGGCGGCGGATTGAGGCAATTGTCGCAATTGCCGCAGCCCGGCGGGGGATTCTCCCCGAAATGACAGAGCAATATGGCGCGGCGGCAGGTGCCGGTCTCCACCAACCCGCCCAGGGCCGTGATGCGGGCGCGCTCGCCCTGCTGGCGCAGGGGATCGAGCTCGCCGATGCGCTGCCGGGCGCGGGCGAAATCGTCGGCGCCCCAGAAAAGATGCGCTTCGGCGGGTTCTCCGTCGCGGCCTGCGCGGCCCGATTCCTGATAATAGCCCTCGATCGACTTGGGCAGCGCCGCATGGGCGACGAAGCGGACGTCGGGCTTGTCGATGCCCATGCCGAAGGCGATGGTCGCGACCATCACCATATCCTCGCTGGCGATGAAGGCGGCCTGGTTGGCGGCGCGGACCTGCGGGTCGAGTCCGGCATGATAGGCGCGGGTCGGGCGGCCGGTCTTGCTGAGGGTTTCGGCCAGCTTCTCGGTCGCGGCGCGGGTGGGGGCGTAGACGATGCCGGGGCCGGTCTGGCCGGCGATCAGGTCGGAAAGCTGGCGGGGCAGGCCATCGCGGGGATGGACGGCGTAGCGGATGTTCGGACGGTCGAAGCCCGCGATGATCAGGCCTTCGCGCGGAATGCCAAGCTGGACGAGGATGTCGTCGCGGGTGTGGTGGTCGGCGGTCGCGGTCAGCGCGAGACGGGGAACGTCCGGAAATTCATCGAGCAGCGGGCGCAGCAGGCGATAGTCCGGGCGGAAATCATGGCCCCATTCGGAGACGCAATGGGCTTCGTCTATCGCGAAGAGGGCGATCTTCGCGGCGCGCAGGAGGTTGCGGAACCCCTCCCCGCTGGCGCGTTCGGGCGCGACATAGAGCAGGTCGAGATCGCCATTGCGCAGCCGGTCCTGCGTCTCGCGCCAGTCGGCGTCGACGCTGGTGAGGCTGGCGGCGCGGATGCCGACCGCCTGCGCGGCGCGAAGCTGGTCGTGCATCAACGCGATCAGCGGCGATATGACGACGCAGCAGCCTTCGAGCGCGACGGCGGGAAGCTGGTAGCAGAGCGACTTGCCCGCGCCGGTCGGCATGATCGCCAGCGTCGCCTGCCCCGCCATGATGCGGCTGACCACCTGTTCCTGCACGCCCCGGAAGCCGGGAAAGCCGAAAACATCGTGGAGGAGGGTCGGGATGTCGGGACGCATGGGAAGGGGCTGTAGCGCTTTGAGGGGATTGGGGCCAGCTTCCCACATGGTCATCCCAGCGAAAGCCGGGATGACCATGGAAGCTCAAGGCTCCAGCAGGCAGCCCCAGCCCTTGCGATAGCGCGCCGTGCGCGAAGCGAGCAGCGGAACCGCCGCGTTGACCGATTGCGATTCGGGCATGTCCTTCAGCGACACGGCCCACATGCCGGGTTCCTTGTCGCCCTGACAGCTTTCCATCGACCGGCCTTCCACATAGCGGCAGGAGCAGGTGACGCGCGCGCCGAAGCCCGCGCCGACCTGGGCATGGGCGCGAAGGGCGCTCCAGTTCCACGCCAGCAGCGCCAGCGGCAGCAGGGCCACCGCCAAAACCCCATAAATCCATTTCCGGCGACCGGACATGCTCCCCTTTCCCGCGCTCCATGCTAAGGCCGCGGCTTATGAGGCTTGAGCGGAACAGCGTAAAGCGCCTTGGCATGCCGGGCGGGATTTTGGCGATTCTGGCCGTGGCCGGGTTGTGGACGGTGCGCGCCGCCGGGCCGGAGCCGGTCTACCATGTCGCAGGCGATTCGGACGCAGACGCCGCCGCCCTGCGCGCGGCCATCGATCCTTTGTTCGAGGATGCGGTGGGCGAGACCCGGGCGCTGGTCGTCATGCACGATGGCGAAATCGTGGCGGAGCGCTATGCGCCGGGCTATGGGCCGCGGACGAAGCTGCCGTCCTGGTCCACGGCCAAGAGCGTGACGGCGGTGCTGATCGGGCTGATGGTGTCGGACGGGCGGCTGGCGCTCGATTCGCCGGTGCCGGTCGCGGCCTGGGGGCAGCCGGGCGATCCGCGAGGGCGCATCACCCTGCGGCAGTTGCTGGCCATGACGTCGGGCCTCGATCATGTCGAGGACAGGGAACCGCTGGCGGAGGCCGACACGATAAGGATGCTGTTCACCGACGGAGCGCAGGACATGGGCGCCTTTGCGGAGGCCAAGCCGCTTGCCCATGCGCCTGGGACCGCCTTTTCCTATTCGACCGGCAACAGCGTCATCCTGGCCGACCTGATGGCGCGGATGCTGACCAACAGCACCGATCCCGACGTGCGGCGGCGGGCGATGCAGATGTTCATCGACGGGCGGCTGAAGATTCCGGCGCGCCTCGACAGCCTGGCGGTGGAATATGATGCGGCCGGGACGATGATCGGCGGCAGCTTCATGCATATGACGGCGCGGGATTATGCCCGCTTCGGGGAATTGCTGCGCAATCACGGGCGCGGCGTGGCGGGGCATCAGATCGTGCCGGAAAAGTGGATCGACTATATGCGCGCGCCCTCGCCCCGCAATGCCGCCTATGGTGCGCATCTGTGGCTGAACCGGGACAGCGAGGACAGCGCGCTGATGCCGGGGCAGGCGCCGCGCAGCCTGTTCGGCTGCGTCGGGCATGGCGGGCAATATATACTGGTTTCGCCTTCGCAGCGCCTGACGGTCGTGCGGCTGGGCATGTCGCCCACGAAGGCGGAGCGCGATGCGCTGAAGACGGGGCTGGCGAAGCTCGTCGGGCTTTATTCGCGGTGAACTGACCTTTATTTTCTTTGCGCAGGGTCGCCGGTTGGCTGGAATTGGCCGGATGGCCTCAGCCATCGCCACCTCTCAAAGCAGGAAATTGCCTTCGATCACCGTGCGGCAGGCGCCCGTCAGGATCACCCGGTCGCCTGAAAGCCGGCACGTTAAGCGCCCGCCGCGCTGCGATGCCTGAAATGCCGTCAGCCTGATCTTGTCGAGCCGCTTCGCCCAATAGGGCGTGAGCAGGCAATGGGCGGAGCCGGTCACCGGGTCTTCGTCTATGCCCGCGCCGGGGACGAAGACGCGGCTCACCATGTCGCTGTCCTCGCCGGGTGCGGTGGCGATGAGCAGCAGGGGCCCCGCCTTCTTCAGCGTCGCGAAGTCCGGTTCCAGCGCATGGATCGCGGCGGCATCGCGATAGACGAAGATCGCGAAGCCGCCCTCGCGCCACTGGGTTTCGAGGACGTCCCCGCCCATCGCCGCCGCCAGCTCCGGCAGCGGGCTGGGCGCGGTCGGCCAGGCCGGGAGCGAGAGGCCATAGCCGTCGCGGTCCCGCGATACGGTCAGGATGCCCGCTTCCCGCGTGCGGAAGCGGACGGCGGTACGCCCGCCCATCAGCACATGGCCGCTCGCCAGCGTGGCGTGGCCGCAGAGCTTGACCTCCACGGCGGGCGTGAACCAGCGCAGCGCATAGTCCGCCTCCGGATCGTCGGGCGTGGGCACGGTGAAGGCGGTTTCGGACAGATTATTTTCCGCCGCTATCGCCTGAAGCGTCGCATCGTCCAGCCATCGACCAAGCGGCATGACCGCGGCCGGATTGCCGGTGAAGGGAGCGTCGGCGAAGGCGTCGACCTGAATGATGGGCAGGCTGGTCACGGGCAATCCTTTGGTTTCGGGCCATCATGACGATGCGTTCGGTGCGGGGACAGGGCCGGTCCGCCGAAAATGGCTTGGCGTGGCCCGGCCTCAGGCCAGGCCCGCTCCTCAAGCCAGGAGGGTGAGCGTGGTGCAGACCGCCAGTCCGACGATCAGGTTGAGCGGAATCCCGATGCGCACGAAATCGGAAAAGCGATAATCGCCCGCCGCATGGACAAGGGCGTTGGTCTGATAACCGATCGGCGTGGCGAAGCAGGCCGACGCGCCGATCATCAGCGCGATCACCAGCGGACGCGGATCGGCGCCGAGTTGATGGGCGAGCGCGATGGTGAGCGGCGTGAGCAGCGCCGCGACCGCATTGTTGCTGAGCAGTTCCGACAGCAGAAGCGCGAAGAAATAGATGAGGAACACCAGCGTCCATGCCGGAGCGGCGGCGAGCAGCGGCTCGATCCAGCCGACCATCAGCGCGACGCTGCCCGCCTGTTCGAGCGCCAGCCCGACCGCGAGCATGGCGAAGATCAGGATCAGCACGTCGCCGTCGATGGCGGCCCAGGCTTCCTCCGGGTCGATGCAGCGGGTGACGAGGATCACGCCCACGGCGATGAAGGCGGCAAGGCCGATGCCGATGAGATCGACGGCCGAGAGCAGCACTACCGCCGTCAGGGCAAGAATGGCGATCCATGCCTTTCGCGGGCGGAAGGCGCGGGCGCGGCTGATGTCGACGCCGATCAGATGGGCATTGTCCTTGAGCGAACGGATGCTGTCGTCGCTGCCCGCGATCAGCAGGCGGTCGGCGCCGCGCACGCGGGTTTCGCTGAGGTCCGGCCCCGGCAGGTGACGCGCCCGGTGGATGCCGATGATCCGCACCCGCAGCGCGTGCAGGAAGGGAATGTCGATCAGCCGTTCCCCGATGGACGGATGGCTGGGCGCGATCATCGCTTCGATGACGGTGCCGCTGCCCGGAGTCTCCGACGCCGCGGCCAGCCCGATTTCGAAATCGCCGGATTCGCGCAGGGTCATGATCGTCGCGCCGTCGGCATGGACCAGCAGGCGGTCGCCGGCGTGCAGTTCCTCTTCCTCTATCCCCCGGCGCCGTATCTCCCCCGCCCTCTTGAGGCCGAGCAGGCTGGCGGAGCGGCCGATGATCGACAGGGAGCCGACCGTGCGGCCGATGAGGTCGCTGTCGCGCGAAAGGGTGAGTTCGGTCAGATAATCCTGCACATTGCCGCCATCCTCCCCCGCGATGGAGGGCGGATCGCCGGGAAGCAGGAAGGACAGGCCGGCCAGCGCGGCGACGCCGGCCGCGACCCCGGCCAACCCATAGGGCGTGATGTCGAATATGCCGAAGGGCGCCATGCCCTGATCGGCGGCGATGCCCGCGACGATCAGGTTGGTCGATGTGCCGATCAGCGTCACGCAACCGCCCATCACGGCAACGGCGTTCATCGGGATCAGCAGCTTCTTCACCGGATAGCCGGTCGCCTGCGCCAGCTTGAACATGATCGGGATCAGCAGCACCACCACGGGCGTGTTGTTGAGGAAGGCCGAGAGGATGACTGTGCCGAGCGTGACTTCGGCCAGCGCCAGGCGCGGGTGGCGCTGGGCGCGGGCCATGACCAGGTCGGCAACGCGATTGATCGTCCCCGTGCGGATCAGCGCGCCGGAAAGCACGAACATCGCGCCCACCGTCAGCGGCGCACTGTTGGAGAAGACGGAGAACAGGTCCTTTTCGTCGAGCAGGCCCAGCACCGCGAAAGCGCACGCCCCGACCACGGAGACGACCGTGGGCGAATAGCGTTCGCGCACGAAGGCGACGAACATCAGGGCGAGGATGAGAAGTCCGATTTCCGCGCGATAGATGCCGATCAGCGCGGTGATGAAATGCATGCGTCTTATGCCCCGGATCGCGTTTTCGCGTCCTGCCTGAACGAAATGGGCCAGCCATGGTTGCATGGCTGGCCCGTGTTCGCGGCTGAAGGGGACGTTTTGACCGTCAATCCATGGAAACCATGGTGACGCTCCCCAGGCTTACGCACTGCCGCTCGCCCTCCCGCGGGCGATCTGTGACGATGATGTTACCGCAGATTGGCTGAGTCGTCTCGCGCAAATCCTGCCTTTATCGAAAGAATGGCTCGATTCGGCGCGTTATATTGCGGCGGTGAACGCGGTTCTCCTGCGGGCTCCTGCCCTTGCAGGAGCATGGGGACGCCTGACTCAGACTTCACCGCATTGCGCGCGGTGGAGCAGCTTCTGGTCCGCCAGCACCAGCGCCATCATCGCTTCCACCACCGGCACGCCGCGAATGCCGACGCAGGGGTCGTGGCGGCCCTTGGTGATGATCTCCGACGCCTCGCCTTCGCGGGTGACGGTTTCGACCGGGATCAGGATCGAGCTGGTCGGCTTGAAGGCGATGCGGACCTTGACCGGCTGCCCGGTGGAGATGCCGCCCGCAATGCCGCCCGCGTGGTTGGCGAGGAAGACGGGGTTGCCGTCATTGCCCCCGTCCATATTGGGCCGCATCGGATCGGCATTCTGTTCGCCGCGCAGGCGGGCGGCGGCGAAGCCGTCACCGATCTCCACGCCCTTAACCGCGTTGATGCTCATCATTGCGGCGGCCAGTTCGCTGTCCAGCTTGGCATAGAGCGGCGCGCCCCAGCCCGCCGGAACCCCGCTGGCGACGCATTCGACCACCGCGCCGAGCGACGAGCCGTCCTTGCGGGCGTCATCGACCAGTTTCTCCCAACGCTTCGCCGCTTCCGGGTCGGGGCAGAAAAAGGGGTTGCTGTCGATCTCGCCCGCGTCGAAACGAGCCGGATCGATGGCGTCGCCGCCGATTTCGCTGACATAGGCGAAGATGTCGACATCGGGGATGACGAGCCGCGCCACCGCGCCCGCCGCCACGCGGCTGGCGGTTTCCCGTGCCGACGATCGCCCGCCGCCGCGATAGTCGCGGAAGCCATATTTGGCGTCATAGGCATAGTCGGCATGGCCGGGGCGATAGGCCTTGGCGACCTCGCCATAATCCTTGGAACGCTGGTCGATATTCTCGATCATCAGGCTGATCGGGGTGCCGGTGGTCCGCCCCTCGAACACGCCGGAGAGGATGCGCACCTCATCCGGCTCGCGGCGCTGGGTGGTGAATTTGGAGGTGCCGGGCCTGCGCTTGTCGAGGAAGGGCTGGATGTCGGCTTCGCTGAGCGACAGGCCCGGAGGGCAGCCGTCGACCATCGCGCCGATGGCGAGACCATGGGACTCGCCCCAGGTCGAAAAGCGGAAGACGCGGCCGAATGTGTTGAAGCTCATGATCCCTGCCCTTTGGGTGAGGTGGTTCGCCCTCACCCTCCCAGCGCTTCGCGCCGGACCCTCCCTCTCCCGGCGGGAGAGGGTTTTGTTACTTGTCCAGCGCGATGTCGGGGGCGTCCTCGGCCTTCATGCCGATGACATTGTAGCCCGCGTCGACATGATGGACTTCGCCGGTCACGCCCGCCGCCAGGTCGGAGAGGAGATAGAGGCCGGCGCCGCCCACATCCTCTATCGTCACATTGCGGCGGAGCGGGCTGTTCAGCTCGTTCCACTTCATGATGTAGCGGAAATCGCCGATGCCGCTCGCCGCCAGCGTCTTGATCGGTCCGGCGGAGATGGCGTTGACCCGGATATTTTCCGGACCCAGGTCCATCGCCAGATATTTGACGCTGGTTTCCAGCGCCGCCTTGGCCACGCCCATGACGTTGTAATGCGGGATGACCTTTTCCGCGCCATAATAGCTGAGCGTCAGCAGGCTGCCGCCCTCCGCCATCAGCGCCCGCGCGCGCTTGGCGACGGCGACGAAGCTGTAGGCGGAGATGTTCATCGTCAGCAGGAAATTCTCCAGGCTGGTGTCGACATATTTGCCGCGCAGTTCATTCTTGTCGGAAAAGCCGATGGCGTGGACGACGAAGTCCAGCTTGCCCCACTTCGCCTTGACTTCTTCGAAGGCGGCGTCGAGCTTTTCCATGTCCGACACGTCGCAGTCGATCAGGAAGTCGGAACCCAGTTCCTCCGCCAGCGGCCTGACCCGCTTGGCCAGCGCGTCGCCCTGATAGGAGAAGGCCAGTTCCGCCCCCTGGGCGTGCAGCGCCTTCGATATGCCCCAGGCCAGCGACTTGTCGTTCGCCAGCCCCATGATCAGACCGCGTTTTCCCGCCATCAAGCCTGTCATTTCGTCGTCCCATTCCCTTTGTCGGCCTGCGCGGCGGCCGCGGCTTCCTCTTCCGGGAACTCCGCCAGCGCCGCATTCAATTCCGCGCCAATTACCACGCCAAGCCCGACAAGGAAGAAGAAAATGAGGGTGATCATCACGCCGGCCAGGCTGCCATAGGTCATGTCATAGCCGCCGAGCATGGAAAGCGTGACTGGCAGCAGCAGGGTGACGCCGTACCACCAGAGCGCCGTGGCGATGGCGCCGGGCCATTTCGGGAAGCGCGGATCCTTGTACAGGCTGGGGGTCAGGGAAACGTAGAGATAATAGAGCGCGACGCACAGGATCGCCATGGGCGCAAGCTTGGTCAGGCCGACGATCTGTATCGCCTGGTCGGCAAAGGGCAGGATCTGGTGCAGGAACTGGTCGATGCCGGTGATGATCACCTGCATGGAGAAGGCGAACATCACCGCGAACACGCTGACCAGGGTGATGCCGATGGCGGTCAGGCGATAATGCCAGAAGGGGCGCGTGCTCCTGGTGCCATAGGCGCGGCGCAATATGTCGCGGATCGTCTCTATGAGGCTGCCGACGGTCCACAGCCCGACCAGCCCGCCCAGCCAGAGCAGCGGCCCCGTGCGGGCGTTGAGCACATCGACGATCGGCTGGCGCACCACCTCCGCGACGCCGGGCGGCACCGTTTCCAGAAAGGCGCCGACCGCCGCCAGCCCGTCCTGCGACCGGCCGAAGATGCTCGCCACCGCCGCCGCCACGATGAAGAAAGGGAACAAAGTCATCAGCGAGAGATAGGCAAGGTTCCCCGCATGGATGAAACCGTCGCTATAGGTGCCGACCGCCACCCGCTTCGCGATTTCGAAGGCATGGCTGCCGGGGCGCACCCGGGCGATCTGGCGGTGGAACTTGGTGCGGGCTTCTTCGGTGAGCCGCTGGCGACGGGACTCCGGTGAATAGGGGGACGGCTGCGGCATTCCCCCCTAACCCCTCAAACGCCCAGATGGGTCCGCACGGCGCGGCTGTCCCGCCAGCCTTCCACCAGCGCCTTGATCGCCGGATCGTCGGCGGGCACGTCGATCAGCAGGGTGACGAGCTGGTCGCCGCGCTGGCCGGTCTTGCCGGTGAAGCCCCTGCCGCGCAGGCGGAGCGTCTTGCCGGAGGATGCGCCCGCCGGCACGCCCAGCATGACCGGGCCGTCGACCGTCGGCACCTTGACCTTCGCGCCCTGCACCGCCTCGTCCAGGGTGATGGGCAGGTCGAGCAGCACATTGTCGCCGTCGCGGGTGAAGAAGGGGTGCGGCTTCACCTCTATGGTGACGATCGCGTCGCCCGCGCCGCCGGGACCCTGCTGCCCCTTGCCGGAAAGCCGCATCTGCGTGCCCGTCTCGACCCCCGCGGGGAGCTTGAGGTCGATGGTCTTGCCGTCCTGAAGCGTGATCCGCTGGGGCGCGAGCGTCGCGGCGTCGACGAACGGGACGGCGAGGCGATAGGTGACGTTCGCGCCCTTCTGCGGCGGCGCGCCACGGCCGAAACCGCCAAAGCCCCCGCCCGCCGCGCCACGGCGGCCTGCGCCGCCGCCGAACAGGCCTTCGAATATGTCCCCGAAATCGGCGCCACCTTCCTGGAACTCGAACCCGCCGCCCTGACCCGGCCGGCCCCGAAAGCCGCCCGCCCCGGCGCCGCCGAAGCCGAAGGGCGCGGTCGGATTGCCCTCGCCGTCGATCTCGCCCCGGTCGAAGCGCGCGCGCTTGTCCTTGTCCGACAGCAGGTCGTAGGCGCTGGTGACGGCGGAGAATTTCTCCGCCGCCTTCGGATTGTCCTTGTTCCTGTCGGGATGCAGTTCCTTGGCGAGCTTCCGATAGGCCGATTTGATCTCTGCCTCGCTCGCGCTGCGCGCGACGCCCAGGGTGGAGTAGGGATCAGCCATTGCCGCCAACATATCCTTTTGCATGAAAAACCGTTTGCGCCTTATGTGGCGAAAGGCGCGGCGTCGTTCAAGCGTGGGAAAGCCTTATCGACATGGCTTTATGAGGGGCGTACATCACCGCGCATGACCGATCCCTTCGTCCTGTTCGATGCCTGGTATGTCGAGGCGCGCGAAACCGAGATCAACGACAGCAACGCCATGGCGCTGGCCACTGCCGATGCGCGCGGGCGGCCTTCGGTGCGGATGGTGCTGCTGAAGGGGCATGGGCCGGACGGCTTCGTCTTCTACACCAATTTCGAGGGGCGCAAGGCGGAGGAGCTGCACGCCAATCCTCATGCGGCGCTGCTGTTCCACTGGAAGTCGCTGCGGCGGCAGGTCCGGATCGAGGGGGCGGTGGGCCCGGTGGACGAGGCCGCGGCCGACGCCTATTTCGCGACGCGCAGCCGTGACAGCCAGTTGGGCGCCTGGGCATCCGACCAGTCGCGCCCGCTGGAATCGCGCGACGTGTTCATGGCGCGATATGAGGAAGTCAGCCTGCGCTTCGAGGGCGGGCCGGTGCCGCGCCCGCCGCATTGGTCGGGCTTCCGCCTCATCCCCGAACGAATCGAATTCTGGCAGGATCGCGAACATCGCCTGCATGAGCGCCGCCTGTTCGAACGGACCGGCGACGGCTGGCGCGAGGGGCTGCTCTACCCCTGAGGCCGTGCTTTTCCGGCGCCGGACGGGGCGCGGAATCTAATTCCTCATTCGTCTAACCCGATGACGGCAGGCGCGCGCCTTCGATTGCGGGCGCTGCGGGTGGCTGTTAGGTGTAGCCACCATTTGGGACAGACCATGAATGCGGTGCGCCCACGCGCCGGTTAAAGGAACGAGATGCGAAATCGACTGACGGCGTTCATCCTGACGGGCATGGTTCTGGGGGTGATCGTGGGCTTTGCCACCAATATCTGGGTGGGTGGCGACAAGGCGCTGGCGAAGGATGTGGCGGGCTACTACCACCTGCTGGCGGACATCTTCCTGCATCTGATCAAGATGATCATCGCGCCCCTGGTCTTCTCCACGCTGGTGGCGGGCATCGCGCATATGGGCGACAGCGCCGCGCTGGGGCGGATCGGCGGGCGCGCGCTCGCCTGGTTCATCATCGCCAGCCTGATCTCGCTGACGCTCGGCCTCATCTTCGTCAATTTCTTCGCGCCGGGCGAGGGATTGAACCTCGTCCGGTCGGGCGCGGATTCGGGCGTGAATACGGAGGCGCTCAACTTCCGCGACTTCATCCTGCATGTCTTTCCGACCTCCATGGTCGGGGCGATGGCGGAAAATTCGATCCTGCAGATCGTCGTCTTCTCCCTGTTCGTGGGCATCGCGCTGACCGCCATCGGTGAGAAGGGCAAGCCGGTCGTCACCGTGATCGAGGCGATGGTGGAACTGATGCTGCAGGTGACCGGCTATGTCATGCGCGTCGCCCCCCTCGCCGTGTTCGGCGCGCTGGCGTCGGTGGTGACGACCGAGGGGCTGGGCGTGCTCAAGACCTTCGGCGAACTGGTGGGCGAATTCTACCTGTCGCTGATCGCGCTCTGGCTGCTGCTGTTCGCGGCGGGATCGATCTTCCTGGGGAAGCGGATGGTGAAGCTGATCCGCTATGTGCGCGAGCCGATATTGATCGCCTTCTCCACCGCCTCGTCGGAGGCCGCCTATCCCAAGATGCTGGAGCAGCTCGACCGCTTCGGCGTGCCGCGCCGCATCTACAGCTTCGTGCTGCCGCTGGGCTACAGCTTCAATCTGGACGGGTCGATGATGTATTCGACCTTCGCGACGATCTTCATCGCCCAGGCCTATGGCATCGACCTGCCGATCGCCACGCAGATCACCATATTGCTGGTGCTGATGGTGACCAGCAAGGGCATCGCCGCCGTGCCTCGCGCGTCGCTGGTGGTGGTCGCCGCGACGCTGGGGCAGTTCGACCTGCCGGTGGAGGGCGTGGCCTTCATCCTGGCCGTCGACCATTTCATGGACATGGGCCGCACCGCGACCAACGTGCTGGGCAATGCCATCGCCACATCCGTCATCACCAAATGGGAAGGCATGCTGGAGGTCGAGGAACCCGAATATGTGCCCCACCCCAAGGCGCCGGCGCATACCGCCGCGCACGGCCGAGCCGGGCTGGAACTGGCGCCCGACATGGTGGAGGAAGAGGAAAAGGGCTAGGGCGCGCTGCGTTGAATCGGGCCCGTTGCCGCCATAAGGCGTGCCGTGCCCCCGCGCTTGCGGGAACACGGCATGGTCCTTGGCTGAATTAACGCAACTTCGCGATGTTCAGCCCGTCCTGCTTGGCACGGGCCTTCACGGATTCCTCGCTGCGGGTCAGGGCCTTGGCGATGGCTTTCAGCGCCATGCCCTTCTTCGCCAGCGTGTGGAGCTTTTGCAGCTCGTCCGCCGTCCAGGGTTGCTTGTGACGCTCGAAGCGGTCGCCGGCCATCGGATTTCCTTCTAGAGCAGATTCCGATCCGATTGCATCGGCTCGACTGCTCTAAGTTTTTGTTTTGTCGCGTTTTCCGAGTCAGCAGATGATTCCATCTGCTTGGAGCTCGGGGCTGGTGGAGACGAGCGTGACCGGGCAGCCGATCAGTTCCTCGATCCGCCGGATATATTTGATCGCCTGGGCAGGCAGTTCGGCCCAACTGCGGGCGCCCGCCGTGGTGTCCTGCCAGCCTTCGATGGTCTCATAGACCGGTTCCGCCTTGGCCTGGTCCTGCGCATGGGCGGGCAGATAGTCGAAGCTCTGGTCCCCGATCCTGTAGCCGACGCAGATCTTCAGTTCCTCGAAACCGTCCAGCACGTCCAGCTTGGTAAGGGCGATGCCGGTGACGCCCGATACGGCGACCGACTGGCGCACCAGCACGGCGTCGAACCAGCCGCAGCGGCGCTTGCGGCCGGTGACGGTGCCGAATTCATGGCCGCGTTCGCCCAGACGCTGGCCGACGTCATTTTCCTGCTCGGTCGGGAAAGGACCGGAGCCGACGCGGGTGGTATAGGCCTTGACGATGCCCAGCACGAAGCCCGCGCCCGATGGGCCAAGGCCGGTGCCGCTCGCCGCCGTGCCCGCCACGGTGTTGGACGAGGTGACGAAGGGATAGGTGCCATGGTCGATGTCGAGCAGCGTGCCCTGCGCCCCTTCGAACAGGATGCGCCTGCCTTCCGCCTTCGCCTTGTTCAGCGTCAGCCAGACGGGCTTGACGAAGGGCAGGATGAAGCCGGCGATGTCGCGCAGCTCCGCCATCAGCGCGTCGCGGTCGATCGGCGCTTCGTTGAACCCGGCGCGCAGCGCGTCGTGGTGCGCGGTCAGGCGGTCGAGTTGCGGGCCCAGATCGTCCAGATGAGCGAGGTCGCAGACGCGGATGGCGCGGCGGCCGACCTTGTCCTCATAGGCCGGGCCGATGCCGCGGCGGGTGGTGCCGATCTTGCCCGCGCCCGAAGCATCCTCCCGCAGGCCGTCCAGGTCGCGGTGGAAAGGCAGGATCAGCGGGCAGGTTTCCGCGATCTGGAGATTGTCGGGCGTGATCTCCACGCCCTGCCCCTTCAGCTTCGCGACCTCGTCGCGGAAGTGCCAGGGGTCCAGCACCACCCCATTGCCGATCACCGACAGCGTGCCGCGCACGATGCCGGAGGGGAGCAGGGAGAGCTTGTACACCTTCTCGCCCACGACCAGCGTGTGGCCGGCATTGTGGCCGCCCTGGAACCGGGCGACGACGTCGGCGCGTTCCGACAGCCAGTCGACGATCTTGCCCTTGCCTTCGTCGCCCCATTGGGCGCCGATCACGGTCACATTTGCCACAGTTACAGTCCTCCGCCCGCCGCGCGGACCGGCCATGCCCTTCGACGGGACTCGGCATGCCGGTGGGATAGGGTGGACGCCCCGGTTGATGATGGCCGTCCTGTGCGGGGCGCGCGTTAGCGGGGCATGGCGGGCGCGTCAAGGCGAAGGGGTTACACTTTGATACAGCGGGATGGCTTTACGCGGCCGGCCGGTCTGGCAAGCTTCCGCTCGGGAACGCGAAAGGGCGGCTGAATGCGGCGATTGACAACGGGAGCGATGCTGGCCCTGATGCTGGTCGCATCGGGCAGCGAGGCGCAGGGCCTGCGCGAACGCTGGCGGGCGCGGATGGTGGAGGGGCAGCAGAATGCGCCGGGCGGACAGACCATGGCCTATGGCAGGGATGGCCTGCAGGTTCTGGACTATTGGCCCGCCCGATCGCAAAAGGCGCCACTGGTCGTCTTCGTGCACGGCGGCGGGTGGAAACGCGGGAGCAAGGACAATGCCACCGGAGCCGCCAAGGCCGAACATTATCATGGGCTTGGCTATGCCTTCGCCTCCGTCGACTACAGGCTGGTGCCGAACGCGACGGTGGAACAACAGGCGCAGGACGTGGCCGACGCGCTGGCCTTCTTGCGAGCGAAGGCAATGGACCTGGGCTTCGATGCGGACCGGATCGTGCTGATGGGGCATAGCGCGGGTGCGCATCTCGCCGCGTTGGTGGGGACGGACATGCGCTATTTCGCCAGGGCGGGACTGAGGCCGGATGCCGTGCGTGGGGTGATCCTGCTGGACGGCGCGGCCTATGATGTCGGCAGGCAAATGGCGGAGGGCGGGCGTTTCATGGCGGGCACCTATGAACAGGCCTTCGGCACCGATCCGGCGCGGCAGAAGGCGCTGTCGCCGACCTTGCACGCCGGGCAACCCAATGCGCCCGGCTTCCTGATCCTGCATGTCGACCGCGCGGACGGCACGGCGCAGTCGGAGGCGCTGGCGGCGGCGCTGCGCAAGGCGGGAACGCCGGTGGAGATGACTGCGCTGGCGGGCCGGGGCCTGCGCGGGCATATGCAGATCAACCGGGCGATGGGCGATCCCGGTTATCCCGGAACCGCCATCGTCGACCAATATCTGAGCCGCCGCTTCGGTCAGTAAGGCCGGGGTTCTGCGCCGTCGAGCCAGTGGGAGCAGCGCAGCGTTTCGCCATTCTCCTCACCCGTCAGCGCGGCGATGGTCTGCCAGCCTTCGGCGCGCAACTGCGCCGCGCGCGCCGCGTCATAGTGCAGCGGCAGGAACAGGCGCTTGGGGGATTGGCCGCCGAAGCCGGCATCGATCAACGGATCGGGATAGAGGGAGAAGCCCATGGCCGGTTCCTCCGACCCGTCGGCGCGGATGATCGCATAGCTGCCGCCCCGGCCGATCTCTCCGGTGAAGCCGTCCGCGAAGATCGAGAAGCCGAACCAGTTCTGATATTCGAAGCCATGCCGCTCGGTGGGATCGAGCGTCAGGGTGATGTCCCAGCCGATGGGCCTGGCAATGGCGCGCAGGCCGGCGATCCGGCTGTCGATGGCGCCGCCCAGTTCCGCGTTGAGCGCTTCCAGACGCTCCATCGCCGCGTGGAAGGGGCCGGTGCCCTCTATCAGCGGCAGATAGGCGGCGGCGGCCGGGCTGATCGCCGCGAGCGCGCCCGCATCCTTGGCGTCCAGCTCGGCGCGGACGGCTTCTATCTCTTCCGGGGCGAGAGGCAGCGGACCGGCGGCCAGCGTGTCGATCAGGTCCGGCAAGGTGAAGTCGATGGTGATGCCGGTGACGCCCGCCGCCTGCAGCGCTTCGATGGCGACGTTCACGATCTCCACGGCTGCGGCGACGCGGTCGCTGCCGATGAGTTCGGCACCGACCTGGAAGCGCTCCCGTTCCGGACGAAGCTGATTCGCGCGCAGGCGGATCACCGGCCCGGCATAGGACAGGCGCAGCGGACGCGGTGCGGCAGCCAGCCGGGTGGCGGCGATGCGGCCCACCTGCGCGGTCATGTCCGGACGCAGCGCCAGGCTGCGCTGGGATACGGGATCGATGGCGCGGACAAGATCCTGCGCCTTCATCGATTTCAGGCGGCCGACCAGCGAATCCTCGAACTCCGCGATCGGCGGCATCACCCGCTCATAGCCATGGGCGGCGACGGTATCGAGCACGCGGCGCGCAAGACGCGCGGAAGCCTCTGCCTGCGGCGGCAGGCGGTCGGAAAGTCCTTCGGGAAGAAGGCCGGGCGGGATCGTGGTCATGGGCTGGCCTTTAGCGGATTATGCGCGCAAGGCCAGCCCGAACCATATCAGGCCCGAACCGGTGTCAGGCCCGAACCGGTGTCAGGCCCGAACCGGTGTCAGGCGAAGCGGAGGAGCTTCACCGTCTTGACGCCTGCCAGCTTGCAGATGTCGTTGAGGACGGTTTCATTGACCACGCCGTCGACCGACAGCAGCAGCACGGCTTCACCGCCCTGGTTGCGGCGGCCAAGGTGGAAGGTGCCGATGTTGACGTTCGCCTCGCCCAGGGTCGAGCCCAGGCGGCCGATGAAGCCCGGCGCGTCCTGGTTGACGATGTAGAGCATGTGCCCCGCAAGATCCGCCTCGACCTTGATCCCGAACAGTTCGACCAGGCGCGCCTGCGCATTGCCGAACAGCGTGCCGGCGACGGATTTGTCGCCGCCTTCGGTCTTCACGGTCACGCGCACCAGCGTCTGATAGTCGCCCTCACGGTCATGGCGCACTTCGCGCACGTCGAGGCCGCGTTCCTTCGCCAGGAAGGGCGCGTTGACCATGTTCACCGTGTCCGAATAGACGCGCATCAGCCCGGCCAGCACCGCGGCCGTGATCGGCTTCTGGTTGAGTTCGGCGGCATGGCCCTCGACCTCGACCGAGACGCTCTGGATGCGGTCGCCCTCAAGCTGGCCCACAAGGCTGCCCAGTTCTTCAGCCAGCGCCATATAGGGCTTGAGCTTCGGCGCTTCCTCCGCCGACAGGCTGGGCACGTTCAGCGCATTGGTGATGCCGCCGTCGAGCAGATAGTCGCTGAGCTGTTCCGCCACCTGGAGCGCGACATTGACCTGCGCTTCGTCGGTCGACGCGCCCAGATGCGGGGTGCAGATGAAGTTCGGCGTGCCGAACAGCGGCGATTCCTTCGCCGGCTCGGTCACGAACACGTCGAGCGCGGCGCCAGCGACATGGCCCGAATCCAGCGCTTCCTTGAGCGCGGCTTCATCGATCAGGCCGCCGCGCGCGCAGTTGATGATGCGCACGCCCTTCTTCGTCTTGGCCAGATTTTCCTTGCTCAGGATGTTGCGGGTCTGGTCGGTCAGCGGCGTGTGCAGGGTAATGAAGTCCGCCTTCGCCAGCAGCGTGTCCAGATCGGCCTTTTCCACGCCCATCTCGACGGCGCGTTCCGGGGTCAGGAAGGGGTCGAAGGCGACGACCTTCATCTTGAGGCCCAGGGCGCGGCTGGCGACGATGGAGCCGATATTGCCCGCGCCGATCAGGCCCAGCGTCTTGCCGGTGACTTCCACGCCCATGAAGCCGTTCTTCGGCCACAGGCCCTGCTGCGTCTGGGCATTGGCTTCGGGCAACTGGCGGGCCAGTGCGAACATCAGCGCGATGGCGTGTTCGGCGGTGGTAATGGAATTGCCGAACGGCGTATTCATGACGATCACGCCCTTGGACGAGGCGGCCGGGATGTCGACATTGTCGACGCCGATGCCAGCGCGGCCGATGACCTTCAGGTTGGTGGCGTGGTCGAGAATGTCCTTCGTCACCTTGGTCGAGCTGCGGATGGCGAGGCCGTCATATTGGCCGATGATCGCCTTCAGCTCTTCGGGGGTCTTGCCGGTGATTTCATCGACTTCCACGCCGCGCTCCCGGAAGATCGCGGCGGCGCGGGGGTCCATCTTGTCGCTGATGAGTACCTTGGGCATCTGTGTTTCCTTTGGAAATATGCCCGTCATCCCCGCGGAAGCGCGGACCCATCTCCCATAAGAAGCGTCAAGCGGGACGTTCAGGAGATGGGTTCCCGCCTGCGCGGGAATGACGGCTTCAAATAAAGATCAAGCAGCCTTGACGGTGGCGTAGGCCCAGTCGAGCCAAGGCCCCAGCGCTTCGATGTCGGCGGTCTCGACCGTCGCGCCGCACCAGATGCGCAGGCCCGCCGGGGCGTCGCGATAGCCCGCGACGTCATAGGCGGCGCCTTCCTTCTCCAGCAGGGCCGCGAAGCTCTTGATGAAGGCTTCGTCCGCGCCCTCGACGGTCAGGCAGACGCTGGTGGTCGAGCGGGAGGCGGGATCGGCGGCGAGATGGCCAAGCCAGTCGCGTTCCTCGACGATCCTGTTCAGCGCCGCCGCATTGGCGTTGCTGCGCGCGATCAGCCCCGTGAGGCCGCCGATCGACTTGCCCCATTCCAGCGCGAAGATCGCATCCTCGACCGCCAGCATGGAGGGGGTGTTGATCGTCTCGCCCTTGAAGATGCCCTCGGCCAGCTTGCCCTTCGCCATCAGGCGGAAGACCTTGGGCAGCGGCCAGGCCGGGGTGTGGGTTTCGAGGCGCTCGACCGCGCGGGGACCGAGGATCAGCACGCCATGACCGCCCTCGCCGCCCAGCACCTTCTGCCAGGAGAAGGTGGCGACGTCGATCTTGGTCCAGTCGATCTCATAGGCGAAGACCGCGCTGGTGGCGTCGGCGAAGGTCAGGCCTTCGCGGTCGGCCGGAATCCAGTCGGCGTTCGGCACGCGCACGCCGGAGGTGGTGCCGTTCCAGGTGAACAGCACGTCATGGGCGAAGTTCACACCGTTCAGGTCGGGCAATTGGCCATAGTCGGCGCGGATGATCGTCGGATCGAGCTTCAACTGCTTGGCAGCGTCCGTCACCCAGCCTTCGCCGAAGCTTTCCCAGGCCAGCGTCGTCACCGGGCGGGCGCCCAGCATCGTCCACATCGCCATTTCGAAGGCGCCGGTGTCGGAACCGGGGACGATGCCGATGCGGTGGGTTTCGGGCAGGTTCAGCAGCTCGCGCATCAGGTCGATGCAATAAGCGAGGCGGGTCTTGCCGATCTTGGCGCGGTGCGAGCGGCCGAGGGAGTCGGCGCTCAGCTTGTCGGCGCTCCAGCCCGGAGGCTTGGCGCAGGGACCGGAAGAGAAATAGGGGCGCTCGGGTTTCTTGGCCGGACGGTTGGCGGGCTTTTCAGCAGGCGCAAGGGTGGCGTCAACGGCAGTCAGGTCAGTCATGTAATGCGTCTCCTTACAGAGAGCACGCGCGGCGTTGGGACCGCGTGGCCCGCTGGCCGCCCTAAAGTCTCCGGCCAAAGAGTCAAGTTGAATGTCTGGACGCGATGAACCGAGCATGCCGTTAACCCTTGGGCCAGCCGGACGTGGTAAATGGTCCCGTCATGATCGAGCGGGTTAGGGGGAAAGCGATTTTTCGCGGCCTGGCGCTGGCGGCCGCAGCGGCTGCCGCGCTGACGCTGGCAGGCTGCGGCGGCGACCTCGTCCCGCGCGGCCGGGTGGAACGCCCGGCAAGGCCCGTTAAGACCGCCCGGCCAGCCGCCCCGCCGCCCATGGAAGTGCGGCAGTGCATGGCGAAGCTGCAATCGCAATCCGTCCTCTTCACGCCCCTTCCGGACCAGAATTTCGGCGGCGGGTGCAGCGCCTATGGCAGCGTCAAGCTGCTCGACATCGGCGTGCCCGCGACCAATCTGGGTGCGATGACCTGCAATCTGGCGGCCAATTTCGCGGCCTGGGCCCGCTTCGGCGTGCAGCCTGCCGCCCGGTTGATCCTGGGGGCGGAGGTCGAGAAGATCGAGACGTTCGGCACCTATAATTGCCGGCCGATCGCGGGCAGCGGCAAGCTGAGCGAACATGCCCACAGCAATGCGGTCGACGTGTCGGGATTCGTGCTGAGCGACGGGCGGCGCATCACCATCCAGAACGACTGGAACGGCGACCGGCGCGTCCGCCAGTTTCTGGAGATCATCCACGCCAGCGCCTGCAAGCGGTTCCGCACGGTGCTGAGCCCCGATTACAACGCCGCCCATCACGACCATTTTCACTTCGACATGGGCGGCCGCGGCGGCTTCTGCCGCTGAGCGGAAACGGGAACGCGGCGGCTTTGGCCGCTGGGCGGGCGGAAGAAGCGGGCCGAACTTAACGGCATTTAATCTTAACCGCCTTGGCTTTGCCGCCTTGGCCGCCTACCTTGGTGAAAATGACCAGAAAAGAAATCGAAGAACGCAAATTCCGCCCCGCCCGTCAGGAAGCCGCCGACGCCCGCAAGGGGGTGGAAACACCGCAGACCAGCAGCGCCGCCTACCGCCTGGCCTTTCAGGACACCGAATTCCTGCTGCGGGAGGATTTGCGGCCGGTGCGGTTCCAGCTGGAATTGCTGAAACCCCAATTGCTGATGGACGAGGCGAAGATCGAATCGACCTTCGTCTTCTACGGATCGGCGCGCATTCCCGAACCGGAGCAGGCGCAGGCGCGCATCGACGCCGCGACCACGCCCGAACAGCGGCGGATCGCGGAAAATCTGGGCAAAAAGGCGCGCTATTATGACGAGGCGCGCAAGCTGGCCCGGATCGCGGCGCAATATCCGGTGAACGAGGCGGGATGCCGCCATTTCGTCGTCTGCTCGGGCGGCGGCCCCTCGATCATGGAGGCGGCCAATCGCGGCGCCGACGATGTGGGCGCCGCCACCATCGGCATGAACATCGTGCTGCCCCATGAACAGGCGCCCAACCGCTTCGTCACGCCGGAGCTGAGCTTCCAGTTCCACTATTTCGCGCTGCGCAAGATGCATTTCCTGCTGCGGGCGCGGGCGCTGGCGGTGTTCCCCGGCGGCTTCGGCACGTTCGACGAGATGTTCGAACTGCTGACGCTGATCCAGACCGGCAAGATGAAGCCGATCCCGATCCTGCTGTTCGGGCGCGAATTCTGGACGCGCGTGGTGGATTTCGAGGCGCTGGCGGACGAAGGCGTGATCTCTCCGTCGGACCTCAACCTGCTGACCTGGGTGGAAACGGCCGAGGAAGCGTGGAAAGCGGTGCAGAGCTTTTACCAGGATTCGGAAGCGCCGGGCTGCGGGTGATGCGCGTCGCGCTCCTGCGCGCGCAGGAGCGTGGTCGGGATTGGCTGTCGGGAAGTAGGCCATGGCCCTTGCCCTGCCCGCCGCACGGGACTAGGGCCCGGCCATGCGCGCCGATCTCGCCCATGTCGACACCTGGATCTTCGATCTGGACAACACGCTCTACCCGGCGAAGGCGGACCTTTTCGCGCTGATCGACGTGAAGATGGGCGAGTTCATCCAGGGCCTGCTCGGCTGCGATCCGGTCGTCGCGAAGGAAACGCAGAAGCGCTATTTCCTGGAGCATGGCACCACCCTGTCCGGCCTGATGCACCATCATGGGATCGAGCCGCAGGCCTTTCTGGACTATGTCCACGACATTTCCATGGACCGGCTGGAGGTGGACGAGACGCTGAACGCCCATATCGCGGCGCTGCCGGGGCGGCGGCTGATCTTCACCAATGGCGACGGCGCCTATGCGACGCGGGTGCTCGACAAGCTGGGCCTGACCGGCGCATTCGAGCTGATCCACGACATCCATGCCTGCCAATATGTGCCCAAGCCCGATCCGTCGGGCTATGCCGAACTGTGCCGGGTGCATCATGTGGAGCCGGGCCGCGCCGCCTTTTTCGAGGATATGGCGCGCAACCTGCGCCCGGCCAAGGCGATCGGCATGACCACCATCTGGGTCAATAACGGGTCCGAGGCGGGCAATCACGAGCATCATCCCGACTTCATCGACTTCGAAACCGACCATCTGACGCCGTTTCTGGCGGATATTTTTGGGGAGCAGCCATGAGCAACGAACTGATCGCGACCATCGACGCCGCCTGGGAGGACCGGGCCAATGTCAATCTGCAGACGCAGGGCGAGGTCCGTCAGGCGGTGGACAGGGCGCTTGCCCTGCTGGACAAGGGCGAACTGCGCGTGGCGGAGCCGGCCGCTGAAGGCTGGCAGGTCAATCAATGGGCGAAGAAGGCGGTGCTGCTGTCCTTCCGCCTCAACGACAATGTCATGATCGGCAACGGGCCGGGCGCGGGCCACTGGTGGGACAAGGTGCCGAGCAAGTTCGCGGGTTGGGATGAAGCCGCCTTTCGCGCCGCCGGTTTCCGCGCGGTGCCGGGGTCGTTCGCCCGCGCGGGCGCGCATATCGCCAAGAATGTGATCCTGATGCCGAGCTTCGTGAATATCGGCGCCTTCGTCGATGAGGGCACGATGGTCGACACCTGGGTGACGGTGGGAAGCTGCGCGCAGATCGGCAAGAATGTCCATCTGTCGGGCGGGGTCGGCATCGGCGGCGTGCTGGAGCCGTTGCAGGCCGATCCGGTGATCATCGAGGACGACTGCTTCATCGGCGCGCGGTCCGAAGTCGTGGAGGGCGTGCGCATCGGCAAGGGTTCGGTGCTGTCGATGGGCGTGTTCATCGGCATGTCCACCAAGATCATCGACCGCGCCACGGGCGAAGTGTTCATCGGCGAAGTGCCGCCCTATTCGGTGGTCGTGCCCGGATCCCTGCCCGGCAAGCCCCTGCCCGACGGGACGCCGGGGCCGAGCCTTTATTGCGCGGTGATCGTGAAGCGGGTCGACGCGCAGACGCGGTCGAAGACCGGGATCAACGAGCTGCTGCGGGATTGAAGGCTGCCTCACTCCCCTCCCCTGAAGGGGAGGGGCTTATTGTGAGGTGAAGGCTTCCCCATTACATAACCCCCATGCCGCCATCCACGCCCGACAATAGCCCCCTTCCGCCCGTCTGGGCGACGATGCGGCGCTTCTTTCCCTATCTCTGGCCAGCCGACGCCCCGGCCCTGCGGCGGCGCGTCGCCATCGCCATGGCGCTGGTGCTGGTGGCGAAGGTCGTCAGCCTTGCCATGCCCTTCGCCTATAAGGGCGCGATCGACCGCATGGCGCCGGGCATGGAATCCGGCGCGGGCCTCGCCATCGCCTTGGTCGTCGCCTATGCGGGCGCGCGCTTCGGCAGCGTGCTGTTCGACAATCTGCGCAACGCCATTTTCGAGCGGGTCGGGCAGGAAGCCGGGCGGCGGCTGGCCGACGATGTGTTCGTCCACCTGCACCGGCTGTCGCTGCGCTTCCATCTCGACCGGCGTACCGGGGCCGTCACCAAGATCGTCGAGCGCGGCACCAAGAGCATCGATACGATGCTCTATTTCCTCCTCTTCAACATCGCGCCGACGGTGCTGGAACTGGCGGCGGTGTGCGTGATCTTCTTCGTGAAGTTCGGAGCCGGGCTGGTCGCGGCGACGCTGGTCATGGTGGCGCTCTATATCTGGTTCACCCGGACCATCACCGAATGGCGCAACCAGCTGCGCCGCGACATGGTGGACATGGACACCAATGCGGTCGCCCATGCCGTCGATAGCCTGCTGAATTTCGAGACGGTCAAATATTTCGGCGCGGAGGAGCGCGAAGCCACGCGTTACGGCAAGGCGATGCGGCGGTACGCCGACGCGGCGGTGAAGTCGGAAAACAGCCTTGCCTGGCTGAACATCGGCCAGTCGCTGATCACCAACCTGATGATGGCGGGGGCGATGGGCTATACCGTCTGGGGGTGGAGCCGGGGTCAGTTCTCTACCGGCGACGTGGTGCTGGTGAACACGCTGCTGAGCCAGCTTTTCCGGCCGCTCGACCTGTTGGGCATGGTGTATCGCACCATCCGCCAGGGGCTGATCGACATGGAGGCGATGTACAGGCTGATCGACACGCAGGCGGAGATCAGCGACGCGCCGGACGCCCCGATGCTGCATGTCGAGGCGGGCGAAGTGCGCTTCGACCATGTGCATTTCGGCTATGATCCGGAGCGGGAGATATTGCACGGGGTGAGCTTCACCGTGCCCGCCGGCAGGACATTGGCGATTGTGGGGCCTTCTGGCGCGGGCAAGTCCACCATCGCGCGGCTGCTGTTCCGTTTCTACGACATACAGGGTGGGCGGATCAGCATCGACGGGCAGGACATATCGGCGGTGACGCAGCAGTCGCTGCGTTCAGCGATTGGCATCGTGCCGCAGGACATGGTGCTGTTCAACGATACGGTCGGCTATAATATCGGCTATGGGCGCGAGGGCGCGACGCAGGAAGAGATCGAGGCGGCGGCAAAGGCTGCGTCGATCCATGATTTCATCATGGGCCTGCCGCAGGGCTATGAGACGCGGGTGGGCGAGCGGGGATTGAAGCTGTCCGGCGGCGAAAAGCAGCGGGTGGCGATTGCGCGGACGCTGCTGAAGGACCCGCCGGTTCTGGTGCTGGACGAAGCGACCAGCGCGCTCGACAGCCGGACCGAGACGGAGATTCAGGACGTGCTGCGCAGCATCGCGCGCAAGCGCACGACGCTGATCGTGGCGCACCGGCTTTCCACCGTGGTCGATGCCGATGAGATCATCGTCATGGAGAAGGGCCGCGTGGTCGAGCGCGGGCGGCATGGCGATCTGGTGCGGGCGGACGGGCTTTATGCGGCGATGTGGGCGCGGCAGGCGACCGAGCGGGACGATATGCCGGTCGAGCCGGGGATCGAGGATGTGTTTGAGGTGGTGGAAGGGCCTGGCGGGAGAGGGTGACGGCTGCCTTGGGTGGGAAGCGGACATTCCCCCTCCCGCAGGCGGGAGGGGGTTAGGGGGTGGGCTGGCGCGAGATCTGCGCTGTTTTGCAACGGCTAAGTCAGAAGCTCGCTACGCTCGCGCCCGCCCCTAACCCCTCCCGCCTGCGGGAGGGGAAGTCCTGAATTGGCCAAAACCCGCCGGAACACCTCAGGCCGGTTGATTTTTGCCGCCTCACCCTTTATCCTCCCCCCTCGCGGACCGGGCCCCTCTGGCGCGCTTTTCCCAGCGCGTGATGTCGGACCGCATCGGACTATCCGATGCGCATGGCGGTCTGGCTCACCCCATCCCCCATTCATGGCAGCGGATTCTCCGATCGACCTTTGTCGTTGAACGAGAGGAGCATATCCCATGGAATTTCTCGTCACGGACTGGCTGGGGACGCCCGCCTGGTTCTGGCTCGCCTTTTTCGCCATCGTCGTGGCGCTGACCGCCTTCGACCTTGGTTTCCTGCACAAGGAGAACAAGGAAATCGGCATCAGGGAGAGCCTGAAACTTTCCGTCTTCTACATCAGCATCGCCTGCGCATTCGGCCTCTGGGTCTGGTTCGTCCGCGGGCCTGAGCCGGGCATGCAATATTTCACCGGCTTCTTCATCGAGAAGGCGCTGTCCATCGACAATGTCTTCGTCATCAGCCTGATCTTCTCCACTTTCGCGATTCCGGCCAAATATCAGTATCGCGCGCTGCTCTGGGGCATCATCGGCGTGATCGTGCTGCGCGGCCTGATGATCGCGGGCGGGGCGATGCTGCTGCATCAGGCCTATTGGGTGCTGTACCTGTTCGCCGCCTTCCTGATCTTCACCGGCATCAGGATGATGTTCACCGGGGACAAGCCGATGGACGTCGGCAACAATCCGGCGATCCGCTTCATTTCCCGCCATATGCGGGTGACGCCGGAGCTGCATGGCGAGCATTTCCTGGCGCGCATGACCGATCCGAAGACCGGCCGGGCGGTGACGGCGGCGACGCCCCTGCTGCTGGCGCTGGTGGTGATCAATTTCGCGGACCTGGTGTTCGCGGTGGACAGCGTGCCCGCGATCTTCGCGATCACGACGGACACGTTCATCGTCTACACGTCGAACGTGATGGCGATATTGGGCCTGCGGGCGCTGTATTTCGCGCTGGCGGCGATGGTGCACCGCTTCCACTATCTGAAATATGCGCTGGCCGCGATCCTGGTGTTCATCGGAGCGAAGATCTTCGTGGCGGACTTCCTGCTAGGCGGCGACAAGTTTCCGCCGGTCCTCAGCCTGGGCGTCACCTTCGCGCTGATCGGCGCGGGGGTGGGCTGGTCGCTGTGGAAGACGCGGGAAGAGGAAAAGCGGATGGCGTAAGCGACACCTCGGCCTTGCGTCCGCACCTTATGCCGGGAGATGGATCCCCGCCTGCGCGGGGATGACGGACATGGGTTGGAGGGGGTCAGGAGGTGAGGAAGCGGGCCGCGACTTCGGGAGGAACCCGGAGGATGCGGCCCGTTTCCCGGTCGATGATCGCCCAGGTGGACTTGGCCGCGACCTTCACCTTGCCGTCCGGGCCGGTGAATTCCATGTGCCGGTCGAAACGGGCGCCGCGCGGGCCTTCGGGAATCCAGGTGCGGGCGGTGACGGTTTCGCCTTCCCGGACATTGCCGCGATAGTCGATCTCATGCCGGGTCACGACCCAGACATAGGCGTCCAGATGCTCCGGCGCGGCGTCGCGGGTCCAATGCTCGGTGGCGACCTGCTCCATCCACTGCACCCAGACAGCGTTGTTCACATGGCCCAGAATGTCGATATGCCCGGGACCGGCGGTGAATTGGGTGGTGTAGGTGGAGGGCATTATCCTCTCCCTCCGTTCGGGCTGAGCCTGCCGAAGCCCCTTCCTTCTTCGAGAAAAGAGAGCCCCTTCGACAAGCTCAGGGCGAACGGAGGAGAGGCGGGCGCCTTCATGCTTCTTCGATACCCAGTTGCCAGAGGATGAAGGCGAATTCCTCCGCCGTTTCGTGGAGGCTTTCGAAGCGGCCCGACTTGCCGCCATGGCCCGCGCCCATATTGGTTTTCAGGAGCAGGATGTTGCCGTCCGTCTTGGTGGCGCGCAGCTTCGCCACCCATTTGGCGGGTTCCCAATAGGTTACGCGCGGGTCGTTGAGCCCCGCCGTCACCATCAGCGGCGGATAGGCCTGGGCGCTGACATTGCTGTAGGGGTCGTAGGACAGGATCGTCTCGAACGCCGCCTTGTCCTCGATCGGATTGCCCCATTCGGGCCATTCGCCCGGCGTCAGCGGCAGCGTTTCGTCCAGCATGGTGTTGAGCACGTCCACGAAGGGCACATGCGCCACCACCGCGCCCCACAGGTCGGGGTCCGAATTGATGACTGCCCCCATCAGTTCGCCGCCCGCCGATCCGCCGGAAATGCTGATCCGCCCCTTCGAGGTGTAGCCACGCTCGATCAGCCCCTTCGCCACGTCCACGAAATCGGTGAAGGTGTTGGTGCGCTTGTCGAGCTTCCCGTCCAGATACCATTGCTGGCCGAGGTCGTCGCCGCCCCGGATATGGGCCAGCGCAAAGGCGAAGCCCCGGTCCAGCAGCGACAGGCGGCTGGTGGAAAAGCCCGGCTCCATCGCAATGCCATAGGCGCCATAGCCATAGAGGTGCAGCGGCGCGCTGCCGTCGCGGGGCAGATCCCTGGGATAGACGATCGACACCGGGATCGGCGTGCCGTCGCGGGCCGGGATCATGAGACGCTCGGTCGCGTAGCGGGTCGCATCATAGCCGGAGGGAATCTCCTGCACCTTCAGCACTTCCAGCTCACCGGTGGCGAGGTGATAGTCGTAGATGGTGTCGGGCGTGACCATCGATTCATAGCCGATGCGCAGCTTCGTCACGTCATATTCGGGATTATCGTCCAGCGACGCCGAATAGCTCGCCTCCGGGAAGGGAATGCGCCTGGCGCTGTGGGTCGCATAGTCGCGCAGTTCGATCTGGTCGAGGCCGTCCTGCCGCCCCTCCGTGACGTAGAAGCCCTTGAACAGCGTGAAGTCGGTCAGGTAGAAATGCGCGTCCGGGGCGATCACTTCGGCCCAGTCGCCGGGATTTTCCAGCGACGCCTTCGCCAGCCGGAAATTGGGATGCGTGTCGTTGGTGCGGATGTAGAGCGTGCCCTCATGCTCATCCACCTCATATTCGCGGCCCGGCTTGCGCGGGGCGACGAGCAGCGGCTGGGCGGCGGGATTGTCGGCGGGGAGCAGCCAGACCTCGCTGGTCACATGGTCGCCGGTCGCGATCACGATCCATTTTTCGGATGAGGTGAGGCCGACCGAGACGCGGAAGCCCTCATCATCCTCATGGAAGAGTTCGACGTCGCTTTCCACCGGCTGGCCCAGCCAGTGGAGGCGGGCATTGTCGGTGCGCCATTGTTCATTGGCGATGCCGTAGAGCAGTCCCCTGCTGTCGCTCGTCCAGACCAGCGAGGATAGGGTATCGGGGATCACCTCCGGCAGGATTTCGCCGGTGAAGAGATCCTTGATCCGCGCCTCGAACCGTTCGGAGCCATTATTGTCGATGGCATAGGCGAGGTAGCGGCCGTCCGGGCTGACCGACAGGGCGCCGAGGCGGAAATAGTCATGCCCCTCCGCCAGCGCGGGTTCGTCCAGGATGAGCTGATCCTCGGCGCCGTCGTCCCGGGCGGCCACGGGCCTGCGATACCATTTGCGATATTGGGCGCCGACCTCGAACGCGCGCCAGTAGATATAGTCGCCGTCCTTCTGCGGGACCGAGCTGTCATCTTCCTTGATGCGGCCCTTCATCTCCTCGAACAGGCGGTCGGTCAGCGCCTTGTGCGGCTGCATCGCGGCCTCGAAGAAGCCATTCTCCTCCTCCAGATAGGAGAGCACGTCCCTGTCCTTCACCTCCGGATAGCCGGGATCGCGCAGCCAGGCATAGGGGTCCTGCACGGTGATGCCGTGACGGGTGAAGCTGTGCGGGCGGCGGGCGGCGGCAGGGACTTGGGCGGGAACGGTCATTCAATGTCCTGATCTGGCGAAACTGTGCTGGTCTGCTTATGTTGGCGGCCATAGGCCCTGCGCAAGAGGGCCGGCAAGTCCAAGGGAAATTTGATGTCTAGCTATGAAGACCGGCTGAAAGCCCTGCGCGCCCAACTGGTGCGCGATGAATTGCATGGCTTTGTCGTGCCGCTGACCGATGAGCATATGAGCGAATATGTCGGCGCCTATGCGCAGCGGCTGGCCTGGCTGACCGGTTTCCAGGGGTCGGCGGGCAGCGCGGTGGTGCTGCCGGAGGAGGCCGCGATCTTCGTGGACGGCCGCTATACCTTGCAGGTGCGCGAGCAGGTGGATGGCGCGCACTGGCAATATGAGAGCGTGCCGCAAACCTCCGTCGCGGCGTGGCTGGGCGAGCATGCGCCGGTCGGCGGGCGGATCGGCTATGATCCCTGGCTGCATACGCGCGCCTGGGTGAAGGCCGCGAGCGAGGCTTTGGCCGAACGCGGCGCGGAACTGGTGGCGGTGGACACCAATCCGGTCGACGCCATATGGCCCGACCGCCCCGCGCCCAGCGACGCCAAGCTGGTAGTGCATGAGGACCGCTATGCCGGGCAGTCGGCGGCGGAGAAGCGGCAGGCCATGGCCGACTGGCTGGTGGCGAAGCATGCCGATGCGGCGGTGCTGTCCGCACTCGATTCGCTGGCCTGGACCTTCAACATCCGGGGCAAGGATGTGGAGCGGACGCCGGTCGCGCTCGCCTATGCCATCGTCCATGCCGATGCGACCGCGGACCTCTATGTCGCGCCGGAGAAGATCGACGAAGCGGTGGTGAAGCATCTGGGCAATGCGGTGCGGGTGCATGACCGCGAGGCGTTCGCGGATGCGCTGGCGGGCTTTGCGGGCAAGACGGTCGCCGCCGATCCCGAACGGGCGGTGGCGGCGATCTTCACGGGCCTGGAGGCCGGCGGCGCGCATGTGCTGGCGTTGCGCGATCCGGCGGTGCTGCCCAAGGCGGTGAAGAACCCGGTCGAGATCGCCGGGCACAAGGCGGCGCAGGCGCGGGACGGCGCGGCGCTCAGCCGTTTCCTGCACTGGATCGCGACCGAGGCGCCCAAGGGCGGCGTCGACGAACTGGGCGCGGCGGCGAAGCTGGAGACGTTCCGCAAGGAGACCGGGCTGCTGGAGGACCTGTCCTTCGACACCATTTCCGGAGCGGGCCCCAATGGCGCGGTGGTGCATTACAGGGTGGAGGAGAAGACGAACCGGCCGATCGAGACGGGCAGCTTCTATCTGGTCGATTCGGGCGGGCAATATCGCGACGGCACGACCGACGTGACCCGCACCGTCGCCATCGGCACGCCGACGCAGGAGATGAAGCGCCGCTTCACGCTGGTGCTGAAGGGGCATGTCGCCCTTGCCCGCGCGCAGTTTCCCAAGGGGACGCGGGGCGGGCAGCTCGACGTGCTGGCGCGTCAGTTCCTTTGGGCGGAAGGGCTGGATTATGCCCATGGCACCGGGCATGGCGTCGGCAGCTTCCTGTCGGTGCACGAAGGGCCGCAGCGGATCGCGACCTTCGGCGGCGGGGACGAAGCGCTTCAGGCGGGGATGATCCTTTCCAACGAGCCGGGCTATTACAAGACCGGCGAATATGGCATCCGCATCGAGAATCTGGTGCTGGTCGAACCCCGCGACGTGCCGGGAGCGGAGCGGGAGATGCTGGGCTTCGAAACGCTGACCTACGCGCCCATCGACCGGAATGCGATCGCGACGGAGTTGCTGACGGACGAGGAGCGCGCGTGGCTGGATGCCTATCACGCCCGGGTGCTGGAGATCGTCGGCCCGCAACTGGAGGGCGGCGCGCTCGACTGGCTGAAGGCGGCCTGCGCCCCGCTGTAACGGATCGGAATTACCCCTTGGCGCCATCGGGGCGCCGGGGGGTTTCCGCGTCGCGCGATTCGCGGGACTGTGCCTTGCGGCGACGCAGATTGTCCCGCAACGCCTGCGCCAAGCGCTCTTTCCGTTCGTCCTGACCGTTTGTCATGGCCCGCCCATAATCAAATTGCATCTTCTGCCGCAAGCCGCCTTGACATGGCGCGAGGAGGCAGCCATAGGCCCGGCTCCGCCGGCGCGATAAGCCGGATGGAACTGAAAATAGTGCTGCCGTAGCTCAGTGGTAGAGCGCATCCTTGGTAAGGCTGAGGTCGTGAGTTCAATCCTCACCGGCAGCACCATTTTTCCTCATCTGTCTGTGATGCAGATTTTCCCAAAGCCGAAATAAGCGCGTGGCTTGAACGGGTGCGCCAGTATCGTCGCGGAGCTATCCCCCGGATGGCAGTGGACGATATACCGCAAGCCGGCCAAATATATACCGTCATTCCCGACGGTCATAGGCCTATGGAATATACGGGAAATGGTGCCGGGGACGGCAACACATTATGCCTATAAAATGGCTAATTCCTGTGCGTTTTATAGATATGATTTGACATGTGGCCCCCTATCTGGCCCCCAAATTATTTTTCGCCCCATGCTACGCAAGTGATCGCCGCCACAAATGTACGCGGCAAAGCCTTCCATGAGCCAGCCTCCTAAACTTCCCTGCCTGTCCGAATGGCGTTAACCCTTTCCATAAAAGAATGATGTAACATAATTCCCTTGTGAGTGGATTTTTGGGGGATCAACTCAATGAATAGGCTGTATTTCGGGGACAACCTTGACGTGCTTCGTAAGCACATACCAGATGAAACCATCCAGCTCATTTACCTCGACCCTCCTTTCAATTCGAAGGCTACCTATAACATTCTTTATAAATCCCCGGTGGGCGCCGATGCTCAGCGGAAGGCCTTTGAGGACACTTGGCGCTGGGAAGACGGCGCGGAAGAGGCCATGGATCAAGTCCGAATCCGAGACATCAAGGTATTTAAGATGCTCAGGTCTCTGAGAGATTTTCTCGGCGAAAGTGACCTGATGGCATACTTGGCTATGATGACAGTTCGGCTGATTGAGATGCGCCGTGTCCTTAAGCCGACCGGCACGCTATACTTACACTGCGATCCAACGGCGAGCCATTACCTCAAAGCCGTATTAGACGGGATCTTTGGCGTAGAAAATTATCGAAATGAGATAATATGGAAAAGAACCAGCTCTCATAATGATGCAGCACAAGGCCTAAGTCGATATGGCAGAACTCATGACGTCATTTTGTTTTATGGCAGAGGCGCGGGCGGCGTATGGAATCTGCAATATTCCGATTACTCCGATGGCTACAAGAAGCAGCATTATTCCAACGTTATGCCAGACGGTCGGAGGTACAAAACGTCTGATTTGACGGCAGCGAAACCGGGCGGCGATGTAAGCTATGAATGGAAAGGGGTTCGTCCACCGACCGGCCGTTACTGGGCTTATTCGCGCGCAAATATGGAGCGATTTGAAAAGGAGGGACGGCTTCAATATGCCGCCAAGTCTGGCATGCCGAGGCTACGTCATTTTCTCGACGAAATGCCCGGCGTGCCTCTGAGCGACATGTGGGATGATATTTCGCCGGTAAATTCTCAGGCGAAAGAGCGAATTGGATACCCGACCCAGAAGCCCCTGGCCCTTCTAGAGCGGATTATAAAAGCCTCGTCCAACCCAGGGGATTTGATACTCGACCCTTTCTGCGGTTGCGGAACAGCTATTCATGCAGCGGAACGGCAGGGCCGCCAGTGGATCGGAATTGACGTGACTTTCCTCGCAATCCAGGTCATTCAGGACCGCATCAAATCATGGTTGCCGCACGCCAAATACGACGTCGATGGCATTCCCAAAGACGAATTCGCTGGTCGCCAACTGGCGCGCCTCGATCCCTTCACCTTCCAAGAGTGGGCTGTCGGCCGCGTTGGTGGTCAATCTCGTGGGAAGGGGCCTGACAGAGGTATCGACGGTGAAATTGCTTTCCTGCTTGGTCCCCGAAAATATGGCCATGGGATTGTTTCCGTAAAGGCGGGAAGACAGGTTGGGCCTGACGCTGTGCGAGTGTTGAAAAGTGTGGTGGAGAGGGAAAGGGCCGATCTCGGCGTACTGGTTTGCCTAGACAATCCAACAACCGAGATGCGAAAAGAGGCGGCAATCGCGGGTCGTATCGATCTACCCGGTGGCTCCCGGTCAAAGATTCAAATTCTAACCATCAAGGACTTGATTGCAGGCCCCAATCTGGGAATTCTCACTGAGCTCAATGCAGTACAAGCCGCCCAAGAGGCGAAGGCTGCGAGAAGGCGCACTAAACCAGCCGCCCCCACTCCCGAGCAACTCCGTCGAGAGCCCCAACTGCCACCGATGCCCATTACTGGCGGAAAGACGAACGCTCAGTTGCCGATGGACTTGCAAGAGCCTCTTTTGGTCACGCCAGTCATGCGCAAGCGCAAGAAGGCTCAGTAAGGGCCACCATCTTCGCAAAGCCAATCGGCAGGCGACAAATCTGCCGACAGCTAGAGGACTCTCGTAAGCCAGCGGCAATCATTTTGCTTCGGCATTTTGGTCCTTGACCTTGACCCATACAGAGTCACGCCGTCGCCGATAGAGCGAACCGGGCACCTTGGCGACCAGCCCCTCCCCGTTACGCGCCTATACCCTTGCCGCTTCTGCCTGCACCGCGCCCGGGGTCAAACAGGGGCGCCAGGGCAGCACAGAGACGGCATCGCCAGTTAAGGCAGCCCCGGCCGCGTCCAGCGCATTCAGGCGGGCCGTGAGAGGCATAGGGCATCTGTCCGCCCTCCAGTCGTCCAAGGGCACCGCGTCGAACAGGAATAGGCGTCCAGCGTCACCATAGCGCCCACCGTTGGCGAAGTGGCGGAGCGTGGGCTGTAAGGCGCCGTCGACTTGAAACTCTCCGTCGAGCATCATGGGCCGCCCGAAAACCCGTTCAAGCGGGGCAAGGGCTGCGGCGATATGGCTGGTCCCGCCGATCGCGGTGCCGCCGCGCGTGACCAGTTGCCCGTCGATCCATAGCGCGCGGATGCCGTCCAACTTCTCCTGCACGATCAGCCCGCCAGTCGGAACCGTGCCGTCCCACTTCACAGCGAGCGCGCAGAGTTCCGCAGGACCATGCGCGAAACGAGGGTCACGCTCGGGTAATGCCGGCGGCGCGAACAGGCGCACGGTCGCCAGGACGTCGGGCATGTTGCGGACTGTGAGCATGGAGGGATGACGCGCCGAAACCCGCGTGAAAGCAAGGAAAATTGGCGGGTCCTACCTGGAAAATGCGAAAACCAAAGCGGCCAGTGACCCCGTTTTTGACCCGAGTCGCCTATAAAAACTTTTGGGTAAGTCAGCGGTTGATGATTATCCCGACGCCAGCGAAAATCAGACCGACGACAAACGCCAGAATAGACGTCCATCCAAGGCGCATTGCTGGTTGCCCTGCCTGCTCTGCTTTCCGAGGAAGGTCCGCGTGTTCAGCTTCAATAGATGCAACTCGCTCGCCGTCGTCTGCCACGGCCAGCCAGTAACCAATCATTTTCCCGACTTCCGCCGACATGGTTTTGGACGTTTTCAGTGATGTGTAACCTGCCAGTAGTGGGAGAAGCACTCCGATGGCGAAAGAAGTACACGAAGCAATTTTGATGCCCGGCGACATTGCGATGGGCCATGTCGCTACTGCCGCTGCACCATTTACGGCGAGCAAGGATGAAAGCAGCCATTTTGCAACGGCGACGGTTTCTACGGTGAGGGTTTTCGCGAGATCCTGGAGCGTGTCCAGCATATAGCGCGCGACGGTCCTGTTCAGATTTTCATCCTCGTTCAATTCCAGATGGCTTTGGTGCTGCATTCGTGCCCCCTCTCTTAACCGCTCGCGCTGGATTAAGTATCAGCTATGTTGGATTATCGACAACCACCCCATGGTGGGCAATCGACTGGTCTGGGGCGGCTACAGATGCGCAATGTTGAAAGGCGCGGAGCATGGCAAGCCACGCCAGGAGCGCATGCGCGAACTGGGTGACGCCAGCGTTCCCTTTGTTTTCGATACACACGCCATCATTTACAGCGATGATGCACCCGCGCTTGAACGCGCTCTACATGGCGAGTTTGAAGGTACCCGAATCAACGCGCAAAACTTCCGGAAGGAGTTTTTCCGCCGATTGAATATGTTGAAGCTGCAGTTCAGCGGCTCGCGCCCGATGCAACCTTCTTCAGGGACGTCGAGGCGCAAGAGTATCGCGAAACCCTCTCCCGAAGGAACCAGATGTTGGCCAGTGAAATTGGAGAAAGCGAGATGTTTCCCGCTGTCCTTTGATTGGCGGTCCCTCGCGGCAGCGGAACTGGCGATCAGCTATCCATTAAGGGCGTTCTGAAACGCACGGCGATTCCGTGTGACCAAGTTCAGCACGGCCTTTTCCCCGGCTGGGGTATTGAGGATCGCCTGTGCCGCTTCATCAGGATCAAAACTGTTCACGATATTGATGTTTTGCCCGTCGCCACTAAGGCAACCGTTGTTCCGGTGACGGGGATCGGAAGCCGTCAGCACCTCTTCGCCGCGTTGCAGGACAGCAGGCACCTCATCGGGCCGCAACCCGGCGATGCCGCCACCATGGTAGCGCTGCGCGTTGGCGAACCATGCCGGACTGACCGGCTTCGACAGCAGCGAGGTTTCACCGACCACGCCGCCGGTGTGCGCGAAACTCGGGTTGAGGCCGTAGCTGCTGGGAAGGCTACCAGCGCTGGGGGCTGCGCCACCACCGCCCGCCGCGCTGCCGCCAGCGGCGCGCAGGAAACTGGACACGATGTTGAAAATGATCGCCTGCAGGATCATCTGCGCGATCATCCGCAGGAAATCCGCCGCGAAGCTGAGGAAGGCATCCTTCAGCGAAGAGAACACGTTTTTGCCTTCCGCCACCGCCTGCGCGAATTTATCGATCGCATTGGTGGCCTGGTTGGCGAACACCTGCGCGATCTGCTGTCCACCGACACCGAGAATGTTCACCCACTGTGTCGTTCCGGCCTGGGCGGTTTCCAGTCGCGTGATGATCGCGTCAATCTGCGCCTGTGTGCGGCCGAGCGGATCGTTCACCAGGTCGAGGTTCCGATAAAACTCGATCGCCTTCTGGACGGCCGTGTCCAATTGCCCATTGATGGCATTCAGGGTCGGCTGCAGCGCGTTGGCCGCCTCACCCAATCCCTGATTTTTCAGGAAATCCATCTGCGATTGGATGGCGTCACGCTGCGCCGTCAGATCGTCCACGGGCTTCTGGACGTCATCGGCCGCCGCCGTCGCCATCTCCCGCGCATGTGCGAGGTCGAAATAGGCGCCGGTCGTCTTGATGATCTCCTGGCGCTGCTTGTCCGTGAACTCCAGTTCGGGCAGCCCCTTGGCCGTCCGATCGGCGTTCAGCTTGTCGATTTCTTGCTGTTTCGCGAGGACGGCTTCATTGATAGCCTGTTCGCGCTGCTTCGCCAGCAGTGCTTCGCCGACCAGTCCGAGTTGCGCCCGCATCGAATCGATGCCGAGCTTCCGCTTCTCGTTCTCATCGTCGACCTTCGCGTTGAACTTGTCCTGAGCGTCGAGGCGGTCCTGCTCGATCTTCCGCAGGGCAGCCTCGCCTTCCATGGCGGTCTGGACCGTGGAACCGACATTCCCTTTGCCGGTCCCGCCGGCACGACGATCGGCGTAGGCCAGCACCGACTCACGGGTGGCACCGTTGCCAAGAATGGTCGGATTAGCGGCGATGGCCTGGCGCTCTTTGGCGCTGGTGAACAGGTCGGCGATCCGCGTGCCAGCGGCCGACTTCAGCACCTTGACCGCGCCATCGGCTCCCAGGAAGTGGGCAAGCTGGAGGTTGGCTTCGGTGACCGCTTGACCGGACTTCTGCAGCGCGGCGGCATTTTCGCGCGCATACAGTTCGATCAACTTCGCGGAAACGTCAGCATTCTTCCGCAATTCAAGGATCGCGTCGCGACCCATGTTGGCGGCTTCCTGTGGGAAATATTTCCGGAACAGGCTCAACCAGGTCGATTCGATGAACTGCCCGTTGCCGGTCGCGGTAGAGGACGGGTTGCGGGCATCGGCGCGACCGGTACTGTTTTCGGCCTTGACGACGCGCTGCACATAGGCGCGCAGCGCCTGTTCATCGGCGCGGGCAGCGGCTTCGGCGGCGTTCTTCTGTCGCTCCCGATATTCGGTCAGTTGCTTTTCGAGCTTGATCCGCTCCTGATCGACGCCCGCATTGACGAAACGGTCGACCTGCCTCGGGTCGGCATTGGCGCCGAACTGATCCTGTGCCTGCTCGCGCAGCTTGATACGCAGATCCCGCAGCCGGTTCTGGATCTGGATTTCGCTGGTTACTTCGGCCTGCGCGCGGGCTTCGCGCTCCGCTTCATCAGCCGCCTTCGACGCGGCGGCTGTGGCGGCTGCGTTGTAGGTTGGCGCAGCGGGCTTCGCTGTTGGTTGCTGCTTGAAGACAGCCGGATCGATCCCGGTAGACTTGCCACCGGTCAAACTGTTCGGGAATTCCGGTCCCGTGCTGGTAGGCAGTCCGGCTTGCCGGTTGAATGCATCTGTGAGACCGAACGAAAGCTTACTGTTCAACTTGGCCAGTGCGTTGACCCAGTCGGACTCATCCATGTTCTTGAGCGCGTTGACGGCCTTGTTGACCGAATTCGCCAGATCATCGAAGAAACCGCCGAGCGCCTGCACCGGCTTGCTGTTCGCCAGGCCAGCAAGTGCGCTATCCCACGCATCACCGAATGTCCGCGCAGCGTGCGTCCATGGACCGACTGCCTTTTGCGCGGCTTCGTCCTGCCGTTTGACGAAGATGCTGGATGCGAGTGAACGCGCGTCTTCCGCCTTCCCAGCATCAAATAGCGCCTTGATACGGGCATATTCGGCCGCGGTGTAAGCATCGGTGGCCTTGCCGAGTTTGAGGATCGACTCGTAGCCGCCGTTGAACGCGGTACCAATCTGTTTGGCGGCTTCCACCACATCAATGCCGAGGACATCAGCCATGTCCTGCGCGGCCTTGCCGAACTTGACGATTTGAGCTTCGTCGAAGCCCTCCTTCATCAAGGTACGGACGACGGCAACGGCCTTCTCAGCCGATAGCCCATAGTGGTCCAAGGCTTCGGTGGCGGCATTCAACCCCTTGGCCGTCGCGTCGCTGCCGGAACCGGCTGCCAGCGTCAGCAGACCACCAAACTGCCGGATGCGTTCGGCCCGTTCATAGGCATCCTTGAGGATAACGACGATGCCGGTCAGTGCTGCGCCAGCGGCAAGGAAAGGCCCGGACGCCAATGCGCCGACAATAGCTGCGCCAACACGCGGGAACAGTTGCAGGATCTGCCCACCTTGCTGCCCCAAGGTTTGCGCGAGAGAAGTGCCCGACGCAAGCTGCGTCACGACGTCATTAATCTGATAGCCAAGGTTGGTCAGTTCATACGGCTTGAGGCCGAACATGGACGGACGGCCGCGGGAATCGAGGCCGTTCTGCCCGTTGATTGCCTTAATCGCGTTATCGGCGTTGCCACGCAGCAACTTCATGCCGGCGCTGAGTTCGTCTGCGGAAATCTTAAAATTTTCGAACAGGTTGTTCAGCTTGCCCTGTTCGACAGTGAGCTTGGCCTCAATGTCTGCGATCGGGTTAAGCTGCGCCCGCAAACGCGCGGCGGCATCGGCCATCGCCTGTTCCTGGCGGGTGGCTTCCGCCATCGCGGCGACGCCTTCCTTCACCCGGTTCTCGAACATCTGATGCGCGATACCGGCTTCCTTGAGCGCCGCTGCCTCCTCACGGGCGGCCAGCGCCTGAAAGGTTGCACCATTGTCGGTGGCGCGGCCGCTGCCGAGACCTACCGACTGGCGCACCGATGCCGCGACGGCGGCGGCAGCCTCGCGGGCTGCCTGTTCCCGATCTCGCTGAAGCTGGATTTCGCGCTGCGCCAAGGCTTCGAAACCGGCGCCATTGTCGACCGCCGCACCTCGACCGGTGCCGGTGACGCGTTGCACATTGGCTGCGGTCTCCGCGGCAGCCGCCTGTTCGCGCAATGCCCTGGTCTGCTGCTCGATCTCCCGGCGAGCGCCTGCCACGGCTGCTTCAGCGGCATTGGCGGTGCTGCCAACACGCTGGAGCGACGACGCGGCGGTATTGAGACCAGCCTCCTGCGTCGCGATCGAGCGGGCCAGCTTGTCGATCTGACCGCTCAACCGATCATATTCAGCCTGAACCGCCTTGAGTTGTGACAGGCGCCCCGCCTGATCGCGTCCGGCGTTGACGATAGCGTCGCCGCTGTTGAGACGTTCGAGAGCCGCTGCGGCGGCGGTGGCCTGTGCCTGCAAGGCCTGCAACTCGGCCTTTTGCCCGGCGATTGCCGTCTTCTGCCGATTGAACGCGGATTCGGCGCGCTCGGTCACACCTGCGATCGATGAGTAAGCCTTATCCAGCGTACCGAGAACGGACGCCAACTTTCCGATATTGGCGCCGGTCTCCTCCGCAGATCCCGACACCTTGTTCTGGATGCCGAACAACTTCGTCAGAGCACCCGAAACCGAGTCAATCGTCTTCTGGGCTTCGTCGCGGGCCTTGATGACTAGCTGAACGTCGCTGTTACGGCTGCTCATTGATCATTGCTCCCGATTAGACGGAGATGATTTCTCACGGCAGTAGATGGCGATAGCCTTTCCTCGGCAATCTCCACCATTTCGACGACATGCGGGCTGCGGCTTGTGGCGGCGAGACAACCCAGTGCGGACAGCATGTTCAGCATGGAGCCAAGCCTGACCGCGTCGACGGAAACTCCCCGGCCGATTGCTGCCAGGTGGCGCACCAGTTCGTCATTCTCAAAAATGACGCGCGTTAGCCTCTCCACCAGCGGAGTTTCGGTGGCATGATCGCAAGCGGCGATCTGTTCCGCCACTTCCGGGAAACTATCCAAAAGTTGATTGAGATGTTGCGGGGTAACGGGATTGGCCATGTGTCTGTCTCCATGTTCCCCTGAAGACAGAAATACCAAATTACTGAGTTCAAGTAAAATCACGTTGAATGGTGATTTGTCACGTCTGACGTGAGTGTAGATTTAGACACTGTGGGACTGCATGGTCCAATATGGGAAATTTATAGTTTGACTCATTTTCATACTCGTGGAATTTTTCGATTTGGAGGCGGCGAGTCGTCTTTAGCTTTTTGGGGGTTTAAAAATGAATATTCTGTCTATGGATGCCGAATCAGCTAACCCGATCGAAGGACAACGCTTCGCGTGGCTGCCCGTTCGCTCGGGGGATTACTCTAAGGATTGTGCGGCCGGGGAGGCTGCAGCCCGGGAGTTGCTTGCGGTTGCGCGCGACACCGACAACCCAATCCTGATCCTATCCGCAATCCGCAACGCGGTTGAAGGTGGCGAATGGTCTGCCTTTGAGATCGGTTTCGCCACAACGATATGCGTAGCCGCGCTGTAGCGGCCCCTCATCTGCATGTAGGAGGATTTATGGCTAAGTCTTTGATCGGCCTGCTGATCGGCGCGGTAATGTTATCCTCTGTCCCTGCCTAGGCGGGATCGCAGATGGAGAGGAACCGGGCGAAAATGGAGGCCACGTCTCCAGCCGATTTCCGCCGCGCTGTCGAAATCCGTGATGACGATATGGAGTCGGTCGCCGTCATCACCACACGCGGCATATAAATCAAAAGGGGAAGGTGACACGTGGCTGGCGGCAGGCATCGATAAGAGAACCGGCCGTACCATCTACCAGATCAACGGCTTCATCAGGTATGTCGGTGGCTGGCGCTTCTACAGCGTCGGCACCTACTCGCATCCTGGCGGCCTGACTTCAGGCCGATTGATGACGCAGCGCCGCATCGATAATTGCTATGTGAGCTGCCAGTACGAGGAGAATGTGTCTCTGGTAGTCGACGAGTTCACGATGCAACAGGTTGCCCAAGAGGGTGAGATGTGGCGGCTGCGCTTCCAAGGAAATGGTGTGGTGTGGGATGACGTGATGAATCCGGCGGAAGTGGCGGCACTGCTTGAGGCCGCACGTCATACAAGAGGGCGCGGCTTCACTGACCCGAGAGGATGGTTTCCTGCCAAGCCTTGATTTCGGTCGACAGCCAGAAGCATCGCTTGCTGCCATCACCATATCTACGGCTTGGCGGGAAGCGATTATCTGCGATCCGGCGATAGATCTCTGTTTTGCTGAGACCCACTGCTTGGATGACCTTCCGAATTGGCCAGAATTCGATATCTTCGTTCACTGGAAGACTCCTCTGCGTCACGGCAGATATCTTATCAATAATGCTATGAAATAAAATACTCTCTATCAATCAAACAAGAAATCAACATTCTATTTGTCAATGCACGTAAAAGTTGATTTTGCTTATTGGAAAATAATTTTTCGCCTATATTTTAAATTATACGCAATGAAACCAACTTAATTGGAATGAAAACCTACAACTTTGTAACGATTCCTGGTGTCTCGATACAAGCGACTTAAAGGCCATTTGCACTCAGGAAGGCGTAAAGCCCAGTTGCTATTGCTGAATGCCCAGCAACGTTGGGATGCGAGCCATCATATTGATATCCCCTGGCGATCATGCGAGCTTGCGAAAAGCCGACGGCCGTGCGGCTGTCGTAAAATGACCAGCCATAGTCGAGCGCAATGTTGCGGAGAATCCGCGCGATGTTGGCCAGATAAGATCCGGTGGCGTTGCTCGAGTTCGGCGGCATCCCGACGACGAGGCAGCCATCCGCCCCCGCGGTCTTCAGTGCTGCGACCGTGCCTTCGATGCTGGCGTAGTAGCTGTCTCCCGCCGTGCCCGCCACGGTGTCGTTGATGGTGCAATAGATGATGGCATAGTCAGGGTCCAACGCCACTAATTCGTTTCTGTGACTCCAAGGATCAGCCGTTAGGTTCAAATCTACGGCTTTGGCGCCCCAGTACCCGCAGGTGAGCAACAGCGGGGTTGCCGTGCCGTCGAAAGTCTCAATGCCCGCAGCATACATTTTCCCGGTCGTCCCACCGCCGATTTCGATATAACTGCCCGCAGCCGTGTAGTCGCGGTAAGTCAGGCTGTTGCTGCCAGTCTGATTGAAGGTATCGATCACACTGCCTTTGACCGACACTGTCAGAGCGGTGTTGCAGATCGACGCAGTCGGATACCAGAAGCGAAATTTGGTGAATGAACCAGTCGGCGTGAACCGGAGCTTGCCCGAGGCACCGGCGTTTCCGATGAGGAACCTTCCGCCAACGATACTTGCCGTAGTATCGGCCGCCCAGCCCGACCCTAAGGTCAATCGCGGGTCGTGAGTGTTAACGGCAACGCCCGCCCCTGTGACGTTTTGTTCTCCGAAGAAAGCGTCTGTATGATACCCGGCTGCCGTGGCGAATAATTTTGCCATGCCGGCGGCAAGCCCGCCCGTCAGGTTCAACGTGCCCATCCCTGCGCCAGCCCCCATGACGTTGCTATCCCCGATAAATGCGATCCAGCGGTGCAGTCGAGCCACGTGCCTTGGCCGCAGTCCAGTTGGTGAAGCTCCCCAGCGCGGCATACTCTGAATCAAAACTGCCGCCGATGCCCCCAAGACCCGCGCCGCCAAGCAAAGTTCGTCTTTTTACCTTACGCGAATTGCCTGCAGTGGTTTGCAATTCCAGGGGGTCGTCGTCACCGACGCTGGTCGCTTCAGGTAAGTCACCGATCGTAAAATCAGCCATCATTTAATCCTTTCCAATGAGCCCCAGCAGCCGCTCGCGGTGCGCAGGGGAAAACTTCAAAGCCGAAGCAGATCACGGGGCGGCGACTTAGGTAAGTTGAGCGGTTGAACCGACGGCGATTGGCGCGTTCGTTGTACAGGTCCAGAGCGTGCCCGCGTTGGTGAAGCGCTGGCGGTAGAGCTGAGATCGTGGAATACCCTGTCACTGAAAACCTCCTTTGGATCGGAGGTTGGTTTCAGCGGTTGGCGGTTAGGCTAAAACGGCTGTGATTGGCTATGAAGGCCCATAGTTCAACACAGCTAACGCTGCCTTATAGAAAGCCAGCCGTTTTCAGCCGACCTAGAATAATCTCGGCATCAGCAGTGTCCCGCCGGAGGCGCTTGGCCGGACTGTGATTGAAATCGGAATAGTGAAATTCGATCAGCACCAGCCCGTGTTGTGGCAGCATATCGCGGCGCCTCTGGTCGTACAGCCTCCGCTGCTCGCCGCGGGAGATACCGGACACGGTTGCACGGCGATCGAAGAATGGGACTGTCTCACTATGCTGCCGCTCACAATATTCGATGACCAGTTGATGAGCGGGGTAAAAAGCATCGACCGGAAGCGATCGACGTGTTCCGTTACGATCAGGGTCTCCCAACAGAAAAGGGAAACGGTGACCGCGGGAGGCGGTGCTGCCCAGGGCGCGATCACACAAATCGATAATATAGTGCTCGTCTGAATCCGCCCGAACAGAGCGCCCGCGAGGCGCCGGAGACGCATTTCGGGAAACGGGGGCCGCCAATCTACCCATAAGGGAATTCAAAACCGCGATCATGTCACGGTGTTCGACGCTTCCCTCCACTGCAATCCAAGGCATCACGTAGCGATGCCAAGGGAGGCGGGCCGCTCTTAAAGCCGCCCTGAATCGTTTGGGTTCAATCCGCGCTGCCCGCGCCATCTCCACTGCGGTAATCGACTTCAGCATTCCCGCGTTTCCTCGCTTCGGTGCTGCCACAGACGTCAGCGCAAATGATTCATCGCACGATTGAGACCGGTACTCGCCCGGCTATCTCACCCCAGATATTTCCGCCGATTTCTCTCAACTCGCCTAAGAGAATGAGTTCGCGCCGGTCGAATGATCCTACTTCACGCGGCCGCGCCATTGCATCCTTTGGGGTGCACATGACCGCATAGGCAGTAGCACCTCCTTTGACCCGTTCCACATGGGTTACGCGCTCGCGGTGGCCGAGATTGTCAGGATCGTCAGTGTAGGCCTCGTGGTGGGTTAGCCGCACATAGTTTTTACCATCTGCCTGATGACGCTGGTCCTGCCACACACGGAGGACGATCGTGCCATCATCGCGCTCCGATCCCCACGACCATCGGCTGTTTCTAAGAGGGGCGTTAAGGAAAGCAAAGTGTTTGCCCAGCCCAACAGACATATCGAGCGCCTCCCAATTCGTTGATCCGAATCTACATTGCCCGGAAACGCTGATCTCCGGTCGCCCAGGCCAGAACCAGGCGGCGGCCAGTGGGCGTAGTGAGGCTCACCGGTTCATCCGGCGTCAATTTCACGCCCAGCGCATCCGCGAACCGCGACAACGCCTCAAACCATCGGCGGTCTGGTGAAAATGAATGCACAATCATGGCGGCATCCGTCGCGCCGAACCTGTCAGCCTCGATGATGGCTGACGCTGTCCGGTGCAGGAGCTGGTAGTGGACATCGGCCGGGCATTCATCCAACCCAAGCATTTCGCAAAGATAGCTCAGCCGTTCTACCCTGCCGGGCGTGGCGTTCTCCATCCGCTGAGCCACCGTCGGGCCAAAGGGTTCATCAACCTTCCCCTCGATCGCGCAAGCCACCGTGCCCGTAGGATGTCGGCCTAACGCAAAGACGTCCGATTGACTCTCCCTGCGCCCACCTGGCAGCGGGGTTTTCCATTCCGGCATGGCCACCAGCAGTTCCGTGGGACCGAGTGCCTGAGAAAGAACATGGCTCACTTCGGGAGGGAAGCCGTTCGCCGCCTCCCATGAATGCGCCAAGGTTCGGGCGCTATACCCGATCGCCCAATGCAAATCAGGCTTTGCCAGAAGCTGCTGCCAATCGTCTGCCCCATTGGAGGGCACAAATATCCGGCTCATGCCTGCCTCAGTTGGTGCATCGAGGCAGGGCATCTGTCACGGCTGGCCGGTCAAGCGAACCGCTGCCCCGATAGTCCGGACCGACCAAGAGGCAGTAGCCAGACGCCGTATTGGCCAATCGCCGCGGCGGTCCGCCAGGGACTGCCGGTGCGACGATGTCCTGCTTTGCGGGGATCATTGCGGGCTGCGGTACAGTGGGTCGCGCTGGAATGCTGGCCCTTTGGATCACAGCGGTCGGCGGCGCCTGGGCCGTAATGGTCTGCACCGCCGGCATCGGAGGGGGAGCTACCGGTGGCGGTGCAGCCGGTGGTGCTTCTCGGGCCACGGCGGCGAATACCGGCGCCGGGGTCCCCATCTTCACCACCTGGAATTCGAACGGATAGGTTTCGCCGCTCACCGATACGAGCAGACGCACCCGCTTGGGCAATCGCTTGTCGCGCAGCTTGGCCAGCACCACTTTGCCGGCATAGCTGTCGCCGGGGTCGACGGTGGTGATCTGCATGACATTTTCGCCCAGTGCATCCGTGGTGCGGTCCAACTGTTCCTGAACCGCGTTGATAGCCAAGCCTGTCCCTGCGCCGATCACCGCCGCATTGTATCCAGCATAAGGATTGGACCAGCGCGCCGTATACGTCGACCTGCCCCAAGGCGAACTATAGGTGCTGTGATATGTCGTCGGCCGCGTCGCGCTGTACGCTGCCAGCCCGCCAAGAAAGGCCAGCCCGATCTGCTGCCACCGCGCCCGGTCCTGTTCTTTCTTAATCAGCTCTTCGACGGTCATCACCTTGTGCGGCACGCCATCAACCGTTGCCGTCACATTCTCGATACCGACATTGATGGGCGCCCCGCTGCGGTTGAACACCGCCACTGTGAAGACGAGGCTGCCTCGATCGATGGTAAAGGGTGAAACCTGCACCGCGCCCAACTGCTGTTCCAGATCCAGCGTCGGCTTGCCCTTGTAATAGCGCACCGTTTCCGGCCCCACCTGCAAAGCCTGAATTAGCACGGGGTCACGCGCTTGGACCGGCATTGCAGGGATGATGGTGAGCGCTGCCCCCAGCGCCAGCTTGAAATAACCCATGTCGCACTTTCCCCCTGAAGGCGAATGATGTTGGCGCGACTCGGTTATGTTCGTTGCCGGAAATTTGACGGAAATTGCGCGACCGGAACAATATATCGAAGGATACAACCATCCTGCTCTTCTGAGAGTGGGGCTGCTGCCTTAATGCACTCCTTTCATAGGCGCATCACGCCGACGCAGACGGTTAGGCCTTCATCGCGCGATATGTTATACTGCGGTATCACGGCTTCCATGTACCAGACATGCCGCGACTGAGAGAGGCCTGTGCTCCCGTTTGGCAAGGAGCACGACATGTCCGTCTCACCGAATTTTCTGTCATCACCATCAACGCGACGCCTCAATTTGCACACCAGCGTTGAGCGACAGGGTTTTGCCTTGGGCGCAGCGCGGGAGCGCATGTTTCGCGCAGCTCACACTGTGCATGGTCGCGAGCGTCAGTTGGAGGCGGCAATCGACCAGTGGGAAAACGAAGGCGGCAATTCCCGATTATGAGCCAGCCTTGTAGTGTCTCAGTTTGAATTTTGACGGATCGCGTGTCGCATCGGCCCCATGCTTCCTATATGTTTAGCGGAAAGCATGGAGGCTATATGACGGCTGACAAAGAGGTTATGGACCATCTCATACGCGAACGCGATTGGTATGCGGAGAGGATAGAAGAAGTGAAAGCCGGAACCTATCCGGTTGAGCGCCGTGTGCGTGGTGTGGTGCAGGATGACCGAGCTGAGAATTTGGAACGGTTCCAGCGGATTGTTGAAAGCATCGACGCGCTTCTGTTGGGCGTTGGGGACAAAAATACCTAAGGTCCACGCGGAGAGAAGCGCCCAGCGGATGTGATCGGCAACGCCATCAAGATCGCCCGCATTGCTACAGGCGAAGAAGAGGACAAACGCGAGCCGATCAAATCCGCTGCTGCTAAACTTGGCAGCAGGGGCGGCAAGGCGCGGGCGCTATAGCCTTGCTGAGTGCATCGGTGCGAAGAAGGTTCACGTTGAAGGCAAACCCGCAAACCAGTTTCCAGCGTCGAATTTTCCGTGCCATATCCCAAGGCGGTATCTAATTGCCGTCTGCCCCTAGCGGTTCTTTCGGAAAAATTGCGTCTGCCCCCTACGTGTAGTTGACCGCTGTCAGCATCCGCGGCTCAGCGCTCGCCGCCGTAGGGCTGAATAAGGGAAAGGGACCCGTCGCGCTTTCAGCCGGTCCAATGCGGACCAATGAACGGTCCAAACAGATTAAGGCATAAGTTATTGAAATATAATGCATGTCCAATGTGTCCCATCGGTCCACAGGGGAAATCTTTTATACGTTTTGAATCCGTCTGCAGGTGCACCGCCATTTAGCCTATTGCTGGAGGCAGGATTTCACTCACGTATAGTCTTTTCTATGGACTGATTGGACTGATTGGACCGGCGAATAAAAAGCTAGGATTTCTGCGGCATTGGGCGGTCCAATCACCGGTCCAAAGAAGCCGGGATGTCCAATCAATTGAGACACGGAAGGCGTCACCTCGGGATCTCGTGTCAGACCTTTGGCCGATTGGCCTTATGTCATGCGACTTTCCCAGGTAGCGACCAAAAAGGTAGCCATCGTGCCCGAGAGGTTGACCGCGAGTTCCGCATGCCGGCCGTGCGGTTTTACACGCATGGGTCCAACGCTGTGCGCATCACTTAGCCTGTTCCGAAGCGTACCTAGCGACTCCACAACGGATTGGCAGCTTCCCAGGATGCGCTTGAACACGTCCTCGGTATGCGCGTCGGGAGCGAGGCGCAACTCAGCCGCGATCAGCCGATAGAGCGCGGGCAAATCGGCTTTTTCTTCATATGCAACATTCTGCTTCGATAGCAGCCATTTAATCACGTCCTCCAGCAGCGTGCGGGCTAGAGTGATCGCCCCCTCGGGATCGGTGGCCCGCCGTTCCAATGCGTCAGTCCAACGCCGGTGAACTACTTCGCGATCGAAGCGGTGTAGCGCGTTGGAAATCGCCTCGTCGGCCGGACTGCCGTTACCCACCAGTTCGTCCAACTCATCGTTCGCGATGTCTCGGGCTAACTCCCGCCCCGCGCGTCTTACTCCCGCATCATCCAACGCATTCAGTCGCTTGCTGATGTACATCCTTTTGCTGCTGAACGCCTCGCCCTCAGTACCTGGTGCGAGACCTAGGCGCTCTCCAAGCAACGGCAAATCGTAAGCCTTGAAGTGGTCCGCGATGAGTTGGGCTAGCAACAGGCGAAGGCGAGCCGTGCCGCGGGTGCTGGATGTGCCTGTCATATTGCTCCAGTGATTGACTGAGATTCAGCCTATTAACCGCGGCCCTACCACCCCACAATACACCGAGGCCGTTCACCACCCTGTCAGCATGACAGTCGCCTTTACAGTGCAATAGTTAACTGCAATCACCAGGCTTGGCCGGTCAATGGAGGATCACATATGGTTGCTGGGTATGTCGCCGCTGGCGCCTAACGGACTCATTCCACACGTCGACTTTCCGGCGGAGCCTTACGAGGCGGTTCATGCTGATGTCGCCGCAAGGTGGTCTGGAGCGGCATCGTACCGCCAGTATTCGAGCGCTTGGAATGCGCTGGCTTACCGATTTCACGGCGCGGTTGATGCGGGCGATGCATTCCAGAGATCTTTAGCAAAATTTGGATCGCACCCAGCTCCACAACAACGTTACCAGCAGGAAGAGGCGCTGTTCAATTTTTTCAGTAACGGCTTCTCCGCCTTCGAGTCGCTATTCTATGGCCTATTCGCGATTGGCTCTTTCATCGATTCATCGGCCTTTCCTCTGACAAGCCCACGGGAGCAGCAGCGCGTCTCGCCGTCACACACGAATGATGCGTATAAGCGAGCGTTTCCCGGTGATCCCATATTGGCTGCATTTGCTAGCATCTTCGATGATCCAAGCTACCAACGCTGGCGCGATATGAGGAATGTGCTGACGCACCGCGCTGCGCCCGGCCGTCGCATATATGTGGGGATCGGCTCGGGAGATGCGCCGCCGGTCGAGTGGAAGTTAAATGACTTGCCGTTGGACGAGTGCATGGTGCCCGCTCGTCAATCTGAGTTGGCGAAACTCATTTCGGGTGTGTTATCAGCTACAAAGACATTCGTAGCGACACAGGCCTGACATCTCGATGCCCAAAAACCTCCTGAGAATTCCCGGAAGCGTTCTTCAGCGATTGGCTACCTTCGACCAGGACGATGTCGTCGCAGCGACTGTCAAACTTATCTCGCCGGCAGATGTAGCGCGTTTCGCGCCTTTGGGTATCTCCATCGAAGAAGGCATCCTTAACCTTCCCGAGCCACAACCGCCCGCTCCCTCTGCCGGCCGCTATTCAAACGCCAACTTGTACGGCATGGAGAAGGTTCGAAGAGATCTGCCAAAGGTCACGAAGTCATATGGCTTTTGGGCGCCATCCTGGGGATCTGGCAGCTACCACTATATTTCTCACGATCGGGAAGTATACATTCGCGAAGTGTATCCACCTAAGCAGGTCAACCTGTCGATCGCTCTGGTTGAGCAACGCGGCGACGGGTTTTTGCTCAAGTTTGCCATCGATCAGGTCCTGAGCCGCCGCACGCCGAATTTCGAACAGGAACTCCTGTACAATCTGAACCTTCTTCAAGAGAATGTCGGCGCTGCAGACATCTTCGAGAGTGGCACGTCACTTGCCGATTACGCGCTGAGTGTGAAGGTGGATTGGCAATTGCTGCCTCCAGGCTCCCTCACGATTGACGAGGTGGTCGCTGCGATGCTCCGTGGCAAACGGCCGGTGACCTCAATACAGGAGGCCGTGATGAAGGAGCGTGTGACCGTGATGCAGCGGCTTAAACCCGAGGCTTACATCACCGGAACGGACGGTTTTCTGCGCTATTTCGGTGCCAAGTTCGGTGACGATTTTGTCGCATTTGAAAACGCACGATACGGCAATGCGCTTTACATCATGTATGACGGATGGGAGGCACTTAGCCAAAAGAGCCGAATCGATTTGCTGGCCGGCGATCGTGACAGCTATGACCGGATCGAACATCGGCCAGGTTGGATCGATCAACTGCGAGCGCGTGTACACGGTTATCGTGCGCGAAAACGGCGGGAAGAACGACTATTATAAGCGGCTATGCTCAGTTCCCGGTCGAATTTCTCTGCAGTCCCGGCCGTACAATTCTTTAACGGAGATAAGGGACCTGCTTCCACCGAACGCAGAAACGCACAGTAATCTGAAGCACGCTGTCAAACCGCGAACTCTAGCTCCTTTTCCTTATGGTGCTTGGGGCGCAATACGACAACGACTTCATAATCATCGCCGGCCAGCTTCTGGATCTGCGATAGATCCGCAGTTGGGCGCTTTTCCATCTTCGACACATTCGCCTGACTTGTCTGCAGGCGCAGTGCTGCCTGGACCTGCGTCAGGCCCAGCTTTTCACGCATGGCGCGGAACATGGAAGCACCGGGCGCCAACTGCGCCTTCAGCGCATCCACACGGCCGCGATCGCGCGGCTGCAACTTTTGCCTCCAGCCCCCGGCTCCAACGGTTTCATTCGACATTGTAATCACTCCGATCTTCAGCCGCTGTCGACTTCGATCTTCCCATTCTTATGTCTGATCTGCACGGCGTGGTCTGCGCCTTCGCCGTGAATGAACACCTTGGCCCAAAGCATCTCCGGGGTTTCTCCCGGCTCGATGAACTCCAGCGTGAACCAATCGACGGGCGACAGCAGCGTACCAGCGATGCTCTCGAATCCACTTTCCTCGATCAATTCGATCAGTGCGACCAGCTTGTCATAATCTTCAGCGGTCCACCCCTCTGCATCAGCAGCAAGGTGGTCAGTTACATCTATTTCAAAGGCAGCATCCATGGCTGTCGAGCTCCAACGATTGATGGCCTGCTAGGCAGGCATATGGTTCTGTTCGCCATTTTCTGTCTCCTGTTGGGTTCGCTTCGTTTCGTTTCGCCCGGTTGGACTATCTCGGTTCGTTTCGTTTCGATTGCTTCATTTACTGACTATGGCGCGAACGTCAGAGCGTCCGTGATGCCTATATGGCATATTCCAATACGGAATACAACCACTAGTTATATTTAGATTGGAAGCGAAGGATCTGGTCTGCTTAGGAAGGTTGGGACGTGCAGGGTAAATGCGGCCTGCACCATCAGCCCTCCAAATCCCAGTCCACCGCCTGCCCCATCCACCGCTCAAAGGCAGCCCGGCAAACATCTAACGGCGGGAACTCGTATTGCCGTGACCGGGTAACGCCAGCCTTGGCAGCCGGCCGGCGATCCTGCAATTCCGGCAGCATGTCACGAAGTCGCCGGCCGAAATACCTCTCTTCCACCGCTTCGCCGTCGTACCGCCGCCCCTTCATCCACTCGACATAGTTGCGGCGCAAGGAGTCGCGACCGACGGTCTGCGTGGATGATTCCCAGCCCTCACCGTCGTCCCATTCACCAGGAAACGCGCTGCGGTTCAGGATCTCGAACCACCACAATTCGACACTCCGGAGGCTCGCCAGCTTCTGGTTGCGCAGCCCTTCCGTTTCCGGCGCCTTGCGGACGCTGAAGCCCGAAAGGTCGTAATTGCGAAGGTAATGCAGCAGAGCGGCAGGGCCGTGACCGTTCATCTCGGCACGCAATGCGCCGAAATAGGCTTCATCGCCGCGCCGCCGCTCCGAAACCTCAAAAACAGCCCACCGGCGTTCGTCGGCGCTAGCGGGGACAACCCATTCGGCGTTTGCCGAGATAAACAGCCGCAGGACGCTGGGCAGATTGATGGAGTCGATGCCCTTCCGCTCGATTTCGATCCTGTCGGACGTGACAAGGTATTTCAGCACCCCTTCGGCCTTACGGTCTCCAGCCCAGCTACCTTCCTGCACATGCAGCAGCAGCGCGTTTTCAAGTCGGGCATTGAACTTGCCGACGATGTGGTCGGATTCCGCCACAGTAGGCGCGTGCCGACGACCGATCATACATGCGACGTAATCGGCAACCGTGTCCTTACCGGCCCCCTTCGCCCCGCGGAGCACCAGTGCCACACCTGGTTTTTCTTCCGGCCGCTGCACCATGTGAGCGAGCCAGCCGATCACCCATTCTGCGTGTTCCCGGTTGCCGTCGCAGACCACGTGATGGATGTGGCTCAGGAACAGGCTGCACGATGCGGTTTCGTCCGGTTCGACCGCCCACCCTCGCCACAGGTTCAGAGTCGTTTTGGGACAGCCGCCGGGGGCGAAGGTCACGCCGCCGGGATAGGTCCGGCGTTCAGGATCTCGCATCCACTTTCGAGATGCAGGTTCGGTTTTCCCATCACCGGCCGCAACCCGATCGTTTTCGTAATAGGCGTGGATATCCCGAACCGTACCGAAATCGACGCTGCCATCCTCTCGTTCGGTCGTAATCAGCGTGCGCCCACGGACGGCGACGACAGCATGACGACGATTGAGCCGCCTCGTTGTTCGGTTCTCCGCTTCGCTTAGCGCGTCAATGTCGTTCGATTTCCGGGAATTCGGCGGCTTTGGAAGATCGTCCACATCATCGAATTCGTCGGGGTCTGTTTTCCACCGTGCCTCATTCGCAGCCGCCTTTAGCGTAGCCATGCGAATGGGCCGCTTCGTCTTACCCTTGAACGATTTCCAGACAGCGCGCTGATTTTTAGCGTCGAACTTGGTCGACTGCTTCGAGAATTCCTCCCACAGGTCGTAACCGGCGTCCCCGAACTCATGTTTCAGGGCCATGCCGACGCTGCGCCACCCGTCACGGTCTTCGCACCAATAGTCGAGCGGCAGCAGGGTCAGAATAACGCGCGCTTCGTCCTCGCTCAGTTCCAGGTGGTTGTCGTTGACCTCGAAATCGTCATCCGGGTCGGTGGCTGCGCCGGCGGCGTCGAGCACGTCGCTGGAAATGGTCGGCGCGTCACCGAAATCCAGCCCGGCGAAATCGAATTCGCGCTCCCAGCGGTACGGTTGACCGGTAACCGGGTGGATCGACGGCGGCATGGCAACCTGTTTGCCGGTACCGAAGAACTCGATTTCCCAGTCATGCTTGCGGACTTCGCGACCCTTTTTGAGGTCGAAAACAATCTCCCAACCCTCACTTCTCGCCAGTTTTTTGGAGCGGAACGGGCGCTCGGTGATGAAATAGATGTGTCGCGACTCGCCGCCGGAGCCGGAAATGACCGTCGGGAAGGTATCCAGCGGAATACCTGGCAACAGAGAGCGCAGTTCCGCCCACGCCACGCTCGCCATCTCGGGTTTGCGGATATCCAGGTCGAGCACATGGAGGTAGCCGCCGCCGACACGTGAGAATTCACCGAGTCGCACGCCGACATTGTTGTCGGCATGGTAGCGGCGCCGCAGTGTGTCGAATGTGGCGACCGGACGTTCCTGCCAGTTATCGCCGATCGGTCGCTTTGATTTGTTGTGTAGCCAATGCAGGGCGAACCCTGCGGTAACGAATGGCCTGACGGTGTCGAGCATTTGAGAATGCGCTGGCGTCAGAAAAATATCGAAATCGTCGGTGAGAAGCTTCATCTCGATGGCCTTGCAAAACGGCCTTCAAAGTGGTATCAGGATACCTGTCTCCATTACCTTGAAAGCACGCGCCGACTGGGACCGCATCCCGGTCGGCGTTGTTTATGGGGTTCCCCGTGTTTGATGATGAGCGTTAGGCTCGCTCCAGCGGACGCAGAAGACCGGGGACACCGGCCAGCGCCAACCAAGTTGCCCGGTCGACTGGGTCAAGCAGCACGAAGCCGAATTCGAGGTCGCTGGTATGTTCTGCGAGGCAAGGCTGGAGGTTCATGGCTATGGCTGCCGGCTTACCCAACACCTCAGCGATTTTCGCCCTGCATCGCGTCTCATTGAGTGCCAGCCTGGTGCAGCCGGAAAGATCCATCACGGATGCAGCACGTAATTCCTTCCGTCTGCGTCGCTGCCACAGCTTCCATCCTGTGAGGTCGACACGTTGATTCACCGGGGCAATAACCTTTCTGCCATCCGTGCCCCCACGACGGCCAAGTTTTCAAACGCTTCCTCCCGTTGGCGTATCTTCAACGCCAGACAGGCTTTTTCGCCGCTAGGCTGCTGAGGATGTAAATGAGTGAAGTGGCGTCGTTTAGCCGCCGCCCGTGAGGGCGACACCCAAGAATCCGACGTCCAGCGCCAGCTCATTTATCATCTCCGATCATGCCCATGGCTTTGAGCGATTCGATGATTTCCGCATCGGTCGCGCGGCGGCTTTCTGTCTGTTTGGCCGTCTCATGTTCGGGAACGCTGGTTTCTCCGTTGATGAGGCCCATGGATTTGAGAGACCGAATCACCTCAGCATCATCCGCGTTGGCATTGGCATTGGCATTGGGTTGGCGCATTTGCCGGGCTGCTGCCGTGATCGCGGCCACTTGGTTACGATCAGCCATTACTCAAGTCTCCCCACGGTTGCGTTCGAAAAGAGCCAGTTCAGCAGCGTCCGGATACCGGATGGCGCCAAGATCGATCAGACGCTGCACTTCCGCCGCGCCGCCTTCCAAAAGGCTGGCGGGAAACAAACTGCCCGCGAGGATGCTCTTGGTGGCTTTTTTCATAATGGGCGAGCCGTCGGGATTCCAGTCGCCGGTTGCGACTAGTTCCACGTCAGGATCGCTGACTCCAAGCCGATGAATTGCATAAAGCATGTCAGTCATTCTGGTTTCCTTTCACCTCTGAAATGATCGGTTGCGAAATCGCATGGGCAGCAGCGCCAAGTTCGTCGGTTTTCAGCGAGTCCGGCCTCAGCGGCTCTGGTATGCCTTTGAGAAAGCTGCTGAGTAGCTGCGAGCCTTTGATTGGCATGGGGGCACCGCGCGGCACGGGAAAACTGCCTGTGCCCACTGTGGCGGCCATGATCTGATCAGCAGCCAGCAGGTGGGCGGCAAGGGGCGCCAACTGGCCCAACACTTCGCGGATTCCGGCTATGGCATCGCCTTGCACATCGGCGACAATACGCAGCGATGCGGCTACAAGCGGGACCTGTAGCGGCGCTATTGCCGCTTCAGCCTCAGCAACGCGACTTTCCTGCAACTTGATCGCCGCAGAAAGGACCGGCGCGTTTTCGTCTAGTTTCGCCAGCCGGTTTCGTCGCCGCGGTTTATCTGGCGCGGCGCCGTCGCCATCCAATAACCGCTTCGCCGCATCGGCGTCTTCAGCCTCACGAAGCTGGAGTCGCTCCTCCGCTTCGTCCGTTTTCTGGCGTCGCAAAGTGAGCAGCTTGCCGCGTTCAGCTTCTGCAACGGCATTGGCGCTCTTTATATCGGCGCTGGCCCGTTTGGCCTCTTCGATAGCAGCCGTCGTCATGCTGCGGCCGCCGCGATAATGGCATCAAGCCAGGGCTTCGGCACGCCAGCGGCGCTGCCGCCTATGTGGATTGGAGTTGGCACGCGGCCCTGCTGCGCCAACGTGTAATAATGACTCCGACTCTTATAACCGAGATACTCAGCGGCCTGCGCCGGGCGTAGCAGTGGCCCCGTTGCGGGTATCGATTTCCAAGGTTGTTCAACCATTTGACCTCCTTTGCTTCGGAGATCGGTTTCCGCGATTCGCGGTTAGGCTAAAATATGCTGATCCTGATGATTATTCCTAACTGCCGAGTTTAAGGTAATCGTCCATTGCAGTCCGATATTTCTCCTGCGTCTTTGATGGCAACTCGGCAAGCTGCTGATGATAGTCGGCCCAGCTTCGCGGCATTGAAGCAAAGCGTTCGCTGCTGTGTATGCGCCCATCGGCCCAACTCAGGAAATCATTCACATCGGCCGGGAGTTGGTTCTGCAAACCAAGCCGATCAGCGGCTCTTTCGATTGCGGATAAGTGATCGTGGATATCGAACCTAGTGCGCATCCACGCCGGAAATTCGGGTGATTTCGGTTCACCGTCTTCGTCGTACTCGTCGATATGGAGGCTAGCCCATGCTTCCTCGATGGTGGCAGCACTGGGAACACATCCCAACCAATCGCCATTCCGGGCAGCCATTGCGATCAACGCGGCCGCTTTTTCTGACGCGGCCTTTTGCGGAACGTCCCTTGCAGATATGCCCTGTTGCTTCGCGATTAAGGCGCGGGCGGAATAAACAAAGTGAGCCCGGCTCCACATATCGGCCTTCGGTCGACCGCGGCTCTTCTTTGGCAAAGGGGCAAGCAGTGCGGATTCAGCCCTATCAGACTCATGCGCGTACATGGCCTGGCAAATAGCCAGGCGGCGCCAATCGTCTGCGGTGGGGCGCCAATATCGATAACTGTGCGGGGCGCTACGCAGCTTTTCTATATCGGCCTGAAATTCATCCTCCAATCGCTTCAGTTCGCGCTGGAATACGCTCTCAGTGATCGCCCCGTGGGTACCTTGCGGCTGCGCTCGCCGTTTGTGAAGAGCGGCCAAGTCACTCTCATGTATATAGCTCCTGACCGTACAGTCACGCGGCGTAGGTGGAATCCCAAAGCGGATGAATTGACGCAACAGTGCGTGCTCGATTTCCTGCGTCACGCAACTTCCCCACTGCTAGGAAACGGAACGACATTCGCGCCCCTTCGAAGTAGGTCGAGATGATCGCTCCACCACTGGGCCATTTCGACACGCTCTTTCCAATGCGCGCCGCGATGATAGGCGGCGCGCACATTGTCGGCGTCCTGATGGGCTAAGGCGCGTTCGATCGCGTCGGGATGCCATCTGCCGCTCTCATTTAGCAGCGTCGACGCCATGGCGCGGAAGCCGTGTGCGGTCATTTCGTCACCGGTGAAGCCCAGCCGGCGCAGGGCCGCATTGACCGTGTTTTCGGACATAGGGCGGGCGGTGGATCGGATCGAAGGGAATGCAAGCCCGAGCGGGCCGCCGCCGGTCAGGTCGCGAAGCGCCCTCAGCAACTCCAGCGCCTGAAGAGAAAGCGGAACGTGATGCGGCTTGCGCATCTTCATCTTTTCGGCAGGGATGGTCCACACCGCACCCTCGAAATCGAACTCAGCCCACACCGCCGCGCGCAGTTCGCCCGGGCGGACGAACACATGCGGGGACAGCTTCAAGGCATAGAGGGTCACGAAATGGCCCTCATAGCCATCAATCGCGCGCAGCAGGGCGCCCACTTGGACCGGATCGATAATCGCGCCGTGATGCTTGGCCTTTGGTGCGATCAGCGCCCCTTTCAGGTCGCGGGTGGGATCGGATGCCAGGCGCGTCGTGGCAACGGCATAACGGAAAACCTGGCTAGAGAACTGGAGCAGCCGCCGCGCCGTCTCCAGTTTGCCCTTGGATTCGGCCCGTCTGAGGATGGGCAGCAAGTCGGCGGGGACAATCTCGGACACCGGCATCTTGCCCAACGTCGGGTTGAGATGCCCAAGGAGATAACCGGCCTTTTCCTGAGTTGAGAGCGACCAGCCTTCTTTCGTGCGCTTGTTGATGAACTCGGCCGCCACTGTGGCGAAGGTGTTGCCTGCCAAAATCTGGCTTTGAGCCTTCCGGCGGGCCTTCTCGACGCTAGGGTCTTTCCCATTGGCAAGCTCTGCCTTTGCGGCATCCCGCCGCTTTCGGGCTTCGGCAAGGCTCACATCGGGATAGGTGCCGAAGCCCAGCTTCTTCTCTTTGCCCTCAACCCGGTACTTGAGGCGCCAGAGCTTTCCGCCGGCCGGTTGCACTAAGAGAAACAGACCACCTGAGTCGCCCAGCTTATATGGCTTATCCTTCGCTTTCGCGTTTCTGATCGCGGTATCCGTCAGCGCCATTGGGGGCCACCCTTCCTGCGGCAGGGGGCCAACTGATTTCAGCCCCCAATTTGGCCCCCATTTGGATTGCGTTGCAGGCATACGCCAACTGACGCAAGCAAACGGAGGATGCCTGATTTACCGCAGAAATCCGCCATTTGTAAAGACGGAGACAAACGCAATCATACAGGTAAATGGTGCCCGGGGACGGAGTCGAACCGCCGACACTGCGATTTTCAGTCGCATGCTCTACCAACTGAGCTACCCGGGCACGGGCGACGGTGAGGACCACCTGTCGTTTGGTGAGGCGTGCCTATAGGCATCAGGCCGGGGTGCTGTCTACCCCATCTTCGTCACTTTTTTTCATCTCGTCCGAAGCGGGTGCGCCGGGGACGCGGTAGCCCTCGCCCAGCCATTGCAGAAGGTCGCGATCGCGGCAGGCCTTTCCGCAGAAAGGGCGGGTTTCGGGGTGCGAGGGCTGGCCGCAGATCGGGCAGGAGGAGGCTTTAGGAGACATGGCCGGCCGATATGGTCAGTGCCGCGTCCGCCTTCAAGCCGATCACGCCGCCGCGGCGTTTGGCGAGCTGTTCGATCCAGTCGGTCGCCTTGTGCAGGCGGTCGATGATCGCAGGCGCTGCCGTGATCGTCGCCGGACCGCCATTGCCGTGGCGCTCGGCGCGGCGCAGCAGCGCCAGGGCCGCCGTCTCGACCGGGTCGGCGCGGAGCAGTTCCATGAGGTTCATGCGTTCCCGGCGGCGGATGATCTGGACGAAGCCGAAGCCGTTGACCGCCGTGCGCTCGAAGGGGAGCGGCAGATATTTGTCGATCTGAGCGGAGGCGACGGCGCGCTCGTCCTTGTTGTTCATCGTCGGCAGGTCGATGCCGATCGATCCGGTCAGGCCCATGCGGCGGATCGCCTGCGCCGCCAGCTTCGCGCCCTTGGGGCCGAGCTTGGCCGGGGGCAGGGAGCCGTCGACGTCGATCAGGATCATCGCGGGCGTGGGGAAGATGCGCAGCGCCGCTTCCTCCGTGCCGATCTCGCCGGAGATCGCCTCTTCCATCAGTTCGCTCCAGCCATGGGCTTCGAAGCGGTCTTCCTCATGCGCGGGGCAAGGGACGATGGGCAGCCCGGTGGCGCGCAGGCGCTGGAGCAGGCTGGGGGCAGGATGCGCCTTGGAGCCGGGCTGGGCGATGCGCGCCTTGGCGAGCTTGGCGCGCCCTTCCTCCGGGATGGCTTCGCGCAGGATTTCGAGGAGGATTGTCGCGCCCTCCGCGATCTTCGGCGGGATGGGTTCGACCAGAACCTCTTCGCCGGAGATCAGGCGGGCGATGCCGCGCTTCTTCGGGATGACGGTGCGGATCAGCTTGCCCTGCATCACCGCACCGGCACGGGCGGCGTCGCTTTCCCGTTCGATCTGCGCTTCGACCAGCCGGCCCTTTTCGATCAGCGCGGCGCGGGCCTCGCCAATGCCTTCTTCGTAGAGCCATTCGGCCATGTGCGGTTAGTCCAGTGGATAGCCCGCTGCCTTGAGCAGCGCGCGGGTTTCGTAGAGGGGCAGACCCATGATCGCGCTGTGGCTGCCCTGGATGGCGCGGATGAGTCCGGCGGCGCGGCCCTGTATCGCATAGCCGCCCGCCTTGCCGCGCCATTCTTCAGAAGCGATATAGGCTTCGATTTCAGCGCGATCGAGCCGTTTGAACGTGACGATATTGGTCGAGAGGCGGTGGCGGGCCTTGCCCTCCGCCTCGATCAGGGCGATTGCGCTGAAGACGCGATGGCGGCGGCCGGACAGGAGTTGGAGGCACTCGCGCGCTTCGGCTTCCGTTTCCGTCTTGGGCAGGATGCGGCGACCGGCGGCGACCACCGTGTCGCCAGACAGGATCAAGGCGCCGGGGTGACGCCCTGCCACCAGCGCGCCCTTTTCGGCGGCGACGCGAGCGGCGTAGGCGGCGGGAAGTTCGCCCTTCCGGGGTGTTTCGTCGAGGTCGGCCGGGTCCACCGCGTCCGGAGACGCGCCGATCTGACCCAGAAGTTCACACCGTCTGGGAGAAGCCGAAGCAAGGATGAGCCGCATGCGTGAGGCGGCTTATTTGAAGCGGTAGGTGATCCGACCCTTGGTCAGGTCGTAGGGGGTCAGTTCGACCAGCACTTCGTCGCCCACCAGCACGCGGATGCGATTCTTGCGCATCTTGCCGGCAGTGTGGCCGAGGATCTCGTGATCATTTTCAAGCCGCACGCGGAACATGGCGTTGGGGAGGAGCTCCACAACCTGTCCGCGCATTTCAAGCAGTTCTTCTTTTGCCATAATATCCTGGAAAGCCGAAAAATCGCGCCGCCATAGCGCCAAAATGCGGAAAAAGAAAGTCAGGCGGGACGTCCGAACTTTTCACCGGCTTTTTGAAGCACCGCGAAGACGTGATCGAGCTGATCTGCGTCAAGGCAATAGGGCGGCATCAGATAGATGGTGTTTCCCAGCGGCCGCAGCAAGAGGCCGTTTTCATGGGCAAAGGCGCGCAGGCGCGGCGCGACGTCGGACAGATAGCCGGCGTCCGGCGTGATCAGGTCGATGGCGGCGATGGCGCCCAGCCGGCGAGCCTTGGCAAAGGCGGGATGCGCGTCGAGTTCTTCGAGTCGATCCGCCATGGCCTGGCCGAGAGTCGCGATGCGGCCAAGCACATCCTCCTCCCGCCAGATGGCGAGATTGGCGGCGGCGGCGGCGCAGGCGATGGCGTTGGCCGTGTAGCTGCTGGAATGGTAGAAAAGGCGGGCGCGGTCGGTGGACCTGTGCGCGTCGAAGATGCGCGGCGTGGCGAGCGTCGCGGCGAGCGGGATCGCGCCGCCGGTAATGCCCTTCGCCACGGCCATGATGTCCGGCACCACGCCGGCCTGATCGCAGGCGAAAAGGGCGCCGGTGCGGCCCCAGCCGGTCATCACCTCGTCCGCGATGAAAAGGACGTCGTGGCGCGCGCAGATCGCCGCCATGTCCCGCAGGACGGAAGGCGGGTAGATCAGCATCCCCCCTGCCCCCAGGATCAGCGGTTCGACGATGAAGGCGGCCGGCCTTTGCGCGCAGGCGGCCTCCAGCGCGTCGAGCGTCGCCTGTTCCTTGCCCTCATGGGGAAAGGGGATCGTGTCCACATCGAACAGCAGCGGCGACCAGGCGGCGTTATAGACTCCGCGTTCCCCCACCGACATGGCGCCGATGGTGTCGCCATGATAGCTGTGCTGGAGGACGAGGATGCGGTGGCGCGGGTCGGAAAGGCCGTCCAGCGCCCGGTTGTGCCAGTAGCCAAGCGCCATTTTCAGCGCCACTTCGACCGCCGTGGAGCCGCTGTCCGAGAAGAAGACATGAGCGAGGGGGTCGCGATCCGCGGCCCTGGGGGCCAGTTCGATCAGCCCGCGCGCCACCTCCTCCGCTGGTTCATGGGTGTAGCCGGCGAAGATCAGCTGGTCGAGCCGCCCGGCCTGCCCGGCGATCGCCGCGGCGATCCGGGGATGGCAATGGCCGTGGGTCGTGACCCACCAGCTTGAAATGCAGTCGATCAGCGTGCTGCCGTCGGCCAGATGCAGCAAAGCTCCCTCGGCCCGGCGGACAAGGGGGATCGGCTCGTTCAAGCCATGCTGGAAAAAAGGGTGCCAGACGGGAGAGGTCATGGCCGCTGCTTAGGCCGATGACCTCCCCCAATGCAATGATGCTTCCAACGCCGCGTTTACTGGGCGGGCGGCGTGGCCGGCGAAGCCGGAGCCGCACCGGCCGCAGGCGCCGCCGGAGCGGCGGGCGCGGACGGAGCCGCCGCCTGGATCTTCTGCTGGAGCGCGGGGTCAGCCGCAGCCGCCTGGCCGATCTGGTTGAACTTTTCCGGCGGAATGCCGGACGCCTGAAGCGCGGCCAGCATCTTGGGCTGCTTGTCGGCTTCCGCGATGGACGTATCCTGCTGGATCTTCGTCACCTCGACCGCAGCGGCGGCGAACTGCTTGATCTCCGCATCGCTGAACGTGCTCGCGCCCGCCGCCGCTGGAGCAGCCGGGGCGGCGGGAGCGGCAGCGCCCTGCGCCAGCGCCGGGCCTGCGACCGCCAGCGCGATCGAAGCCATGCCGCTTTTCAGAATGATTGATTTCAGACCCGTCAAAATGCTTCTCCTCAAACTTGCACAGACTTTGAACGCCAAGCTGAGGAAGAGGTTGAACCGATTAAAGGGCGATCCGACAAAATGTTGCATTTAAGAGACGGTCAACAAAGAAAATGCGGTTAATCGTCTGTAACTCACGATTCATCGTCCGATGAAATCATTACGTAACAAGAACGAAAATGGGGCCGGAATCACTTCCGGCCCCCGCTCCATATCCTTACCAGATCTTCACGCGATCTTGCGGTGCAAGATAGATCTTGCCGCCCGCATCAGGCTTGAAAGCCGCATACCACTGATCGAAGTTGCGTACGGTGTCGGTACGATATTGCGACGGCGAATGCGGATCGGTGACGAGCCGCTGGCGCAGATTGGGTTCGCGATAATTGCGCCGCCACACCTGCGCCCAGCCCAGGAAGAAGCGCTCGTCGCCGGTGGTGCCGTCGATCACCGGCGCGGGCTTGCCGCCCAACGACGCATGATAGGCGTCGAGCGCCACCGCGACTCCGGCCAGGTCCCCGATATTCTCGCCCAGCGTGAAGGCGCCCTTCACATGCGCGCCCGGGAAGGGTTCATAGGCGTCATATTGCTTGACCAGCCTGTCGGTCAGCGCCTTGAAATTGGCGACGTCCTGATCGCTCCACCATTGGTTGAGCTTGCCGGTCTCATCATATTTCGCGCCCTGATCGTCGAAATGATGGCTGAGTTCATGGCCGATCACCGCGCCGATGCCGCCATAATTGACCGCCGGATCGGCATGGGGGTCGAAGAAGGGCGGCTGCAGGATGGCGGCAGGGAAGACGATCTCCACCATGCCGAAATTGGCGTAGGCGTTGATCTCCATCGGGGTCATGCCCCATTCCCAGCGGTAGATGGGCTTGCCGAGCTTGCCCATCTGATAGTCGAACTCATACTGGTTCGACCGCAGCGCATTGCCGAACAGGTCGCCGCGCTGCATCGTCAGGCCGCTATAGTCGCGCCATTTGTCCGGATAGCCGATCTTGGGCGTGAAGGCCGCCAGCTTCTTGTGGGCGCGGGCCTTGGCGGCGTCGCTCATCCAGGTGAGACCGTCGATGCGGCGGCCCATGGCGGCGATCACATTCTTGACGAGCTGGTCCATCGCCGCCTTGGTTTCGGGCGGAAAATATTTGGCGACATAGACCTTGCCCACTTCCTCTCCCATGGAGGATTTGAGGAAGTCCACCGCCCGCTTCCAGCGCGCCTCGCGCTCCGGCGTGCCTGAGAGGGTGGTGCCGTAGAAGGCGAAATTCTCATTGGCGACCGCGTCCGGCAACTGGTCGGCAAAGCCGTGCAGCGTGCGCAGCAGCAGCGCGTCCTTGAGCACGCCGACCGGCGCCCTGGCGATCAGCGCGGCTTCCCCGGCCACGGCGCTGGGCTGCGACACCAGCAGATCCTTGGGCGCGAGCCTGTTGGCGGCGAAAAAGGCGGCGAAGTCGAAGCCCGGCGCGGCCTTTTGCAGATCAGCCAGCGTCATCTTGTTATAGGTCTTGTCGGCGTCGCGGCTGTCGACCTGGGTCCAGTGGACCTTGGCCACTTCCGTTTCGAACGCCATCAGCGCGGCGGCGCGGGCCTTGGCATCACTTTCCCCCGCGAGGATCAGCATCTTTTCCAGATGCGCGACATAGGCGGTGCGGATCGCCGCCATCTTGGCGTCGGGTTCCAGGTAGAAGTCGCGGTCGGGCAGGCCCAGGCCCGACTGGTGCAGGACGAGGATGTAGGTTTCCGGGTCCTTGTCGTCCTGATTGACGTAGAAGCCGAAGGGGCCGTCGATGCCGGCGCGGGCGGCTTCGGCGGCGAGCCGGGCATAGGACGCCTTGTCCTTCACCGCCCCGATCTTCGCGAGCCACGGCTTGGCGGGGGTCAGGCCCTTCTTCTCCACCGTCGCGGCATCGAGATAGCTGGCATAGGCATTGCCGATCTTGCTGTTCGGATCGCCCTGCGCGGCGTCGAGAATGGCCTTGGTCCGTTCGCGGGACAGATCGTCCAGCGTGTTGAAAGCGCCGTAATTGGACTTGTCGGCGGGGATGGGCGTGTTCTTCGCCCAGCTACCGTTGGCGTAGTCGTAGAAATCGTCGCCGGGCTTCACCGACCTGTCCATGCCGGCGCTGTCGAAGCCGTAGCTGCCATAGGTGGGCTTTGCGGCGGGGTCGGTCGTCTGACCGGTCTGGGCCACGGACGCGCCTGCGGCCAGCGCAACTGCCGCCGCGCCGAGGAGGAGATATTTCATCAAAGCTTTCCCTTGCTTTATGCGATGCAGGGAATTGAGCGCTTCGAAGCGAGGATGTCCATGTCGTTTGTCGAAAAACTTGGACGCTTTCCGCTTTGCCTCACCGGTCTTTAGCCGGGCAGACGGATCGATGCTGCGAAAGCCGTCCGCAACTGCCCCGCATCCAGCGGATCGAGATAGGGCAGGCGGCCAAGGCTGGGAACCTTGCCCAGCAGCGGAACGATCCGTTCATTTTCCTCATGCGGTTCGCCGATGAAGACGATGCCGGCGATGGGGATGGCCCGCGCCCGCAGGGCCTCCAGACTGAGCAGGCTGTGGTTGATGGTGCCAAGCCCCGTCCGCGCGCAAAGGATCGCGGGCAGGCCCCAATGCGCGAACAGATCGATCATCAGCATCCTGTCGCTGACCGGCACCATCAGGCCGCCGGCGCCCTCGACCACCAGCGGGCCGTTCACCTTCGGCAGGGCAAGCCGGTCAAGCGCGATCTCCACCCCGTCGATCCGCGCCGCCAGATGGGGGGAGGCGGGCGTGGTGAGGCGATAGGCCTCGGGCAGGATATGCGCCGGAGGCAGGCCCGACAGCGTGGCGACCCGCTCCCTGTCGCCCTCCGGATCGACGCCCGCCTGCACCGGCTTCCAATAATGGGCGCCAAGGGCACCCGCCAGGCCGGCGGCAAAGACCGTCTTGCCGATGTCCGTATCGGTGCCCGTGACGATGAAGCCGCTCACGCCGCCACCCGCCGCAAAATGTCCCCCAGGGCGGCGATGTCGGCGCGCCCCACGTTCAGCGTCAGCGAGATGCGCAGCCGGCTGGTGCCCGGCGGCACCGTCGGCGGACGGATGCCGCGCACGTCGAAGCCGGCCTCCTGCAAGGCGGCGGCGGTGGCCATGGCGCGGCGGTCCTCGCCCAATATCACCGGCACGATCTGGCTGCGCGGGCTTGGCAGGCCGAGCGGCGCGCAGATATTCTCGCCCGCATCGACCATCAGCGTCTTCAGCCGCTCGCGCAGGTCGCCCGCCTGCTCGATCCGGTCCAGCGCGGCGGAGACCGCCACCGCCATCAGCGGCGACGGCGCGGTCGAGAAGATGAAGGCGCGCGCCCGGTTGATGAGGTAATCGATCAGAATGCGCGGCCCGCAGATCAGCGCGCCCTCCACGCCCATCGCCTTGCCGCAGGTGTGCAGCGTCACGACATTGTGCAGCCCGTCCAGCCCTGCCGACAGGCCCCGTCCGGAAGGGCCGAAGACGCCGGTGCCATGGGCCTCGTCCAGGATCAGCATGGCGTCATGCCTGGCCGCCAGCGTCGCGAGGTCGCCGAGCGGCGCCATGTCGCCGTCCATCGAATAGAGCGTTTCGACCGCGATCCACACCCGCCCCTTGCCGCCCTCCTGCCGCCAGGCGGCGATCAGGTCGGCAAAGCTTTGCACATCATTGTGGCGGGCGAAGACGGCCGCGGCCTTCGACATGCGGATGCCGTCATGGACGCTGGCGTGAATCAGCTCGTCCGCGACGATCAGGTCGCCGCGCTGCGGCAGGGTGGAGAACAGCGCCAGATTGGCGGCAAAGCCGTTGGCCATGAACAGCGCCGCCTGGGTGCGGAAGAAAGCGGCGGCCTTCGCCTCCAGCCCTTCATGTTCGGGCGCGTTGCCGCGCAGCAGGCGCGATCCGCCGGACCCCACCGGCACCCCGCGCGCCACGGCATCGGCCACGGCCTGACCGATGATCGGATCGCCCGCCAGGCCGAGATAGTCGTTGGAAGCGAAGTCGCGCCCGGCGCGAGGCGTCAGGCTGCGCAGGCGGCCGCGCTTTTCCAGCGCGGCGAGCTGCGAACGGAAGGGTTCGCTGGTCATGGCGCGGCCTATAGGCCCGCGGAGCGGGAGCGGGCAAGCCCGACCGCCGATCCGCCGTCCGGCTTTGGCACGGTAGGGCGGATAGCGGGCGTTCGCGTTCGGTTCAGGTGAACCGTGCTCCTGCCTTCGCGGGAGCACGGCGCATTATGAGAAAAGCTGAAAGGCAGAAACCACCCTATCCCGCCGGTTGCGCCGTCGCAGCGCGGTTGTCGCCGGGCTTGTAGGTCAGCAGGCGGCGGCCCAGGCGCGGGCCGACCCATTCCTCGATCCCCAGCGCCAGGCTGAATGTCGCGGGCACGATCACCAGCGTCAGCACGGTCGAGAGGATGAGCCCACCGATCACGGTGATGCCCATGGGCGCGCGCCATGCGCCGTCGCCGCCCAGCGACAGCGCGGTGGGCACCATCCCCGCCACCATCGCCACGGTGGTCATGACGATGGGCTGGGCGCGCTTGTGCCCGGCGTCGATGATCGCCTCCAGCTTCGGCACGCCCTTGCCCATCTCCTCCAGCGCGAAGTCGATGACGAGGATCGAGTTCTTGGCGACGATGCCCAGCAGCATCAGCAGGCCGATCAGCACCGGCATGGACACCGGATTGCCGGTCAGGTGCAGCGCCACCGCCCCGCCCAGCGGCGCCAGCAGCAGCGACCCCAGGTTGACGAACGGAGGCATCAGCCGCTTGTAGAGCAGCGTCAGCACCGCCAGCACCAGCATGATGCCGGAAATGACGGCGATGACGAAATTCTGGATCATCTCCGCCTGCCACTTGCTGTCGCCGGTATTCAGCTTCTGCACGCCCAGTATCTTGCCGGCGGCGATGGCCTTCATGGTCGGCAGGGCGTCGATCTTGGCCATGGCCTGGCTGGTCACGATGCCCGGCGCCAGGTCCGCGCCGACGACGATGCGGCGGATCTGGTTGTAGCGGCGGATCTGCGTCGGGCCCGCGCCGAATTCTATGTCGGCCACGACCTTCAGCGGTACGGACCCGCCGCTGACCGTGGGCACCGGCATGTTCTGGATCGTCGCGAGGTCGCGACGGCTGTTTTCCGCGACCGCCACGCGGATCGGAATCTGCCGGTCGGACAGCGAGAATTTGGCGCTGTTCTGGTCGATGTCGCCGATCGTCGCGACGCGGATCGTCTGGCTGAGCGCGGCGGTGGTGACGCCCAGGCTGGCGGCCAGATCGAAGCGCGGCTTGATGACGATTTCCGGCCGGTTCATGTCGCCCGCCACCCGCGGCGCACGGATTTCATGGATGCCCGCCATTTCCGCCACCAGCCTGTTGGCGGTTTCCTCCAGCTTCACCGGATCGTCGCTGCCGAACATGATGATGATGTCGCGGCCGAAGCCGCCGCCCGACTGCGACTGGAAATTGACGCGGGCGTCGGCCACCTGCTGGAATTTGGGCGCGACCTTGCGTTCCCATTCGACGGAGGAGATGGGCCGGTCCTTCCTCAATGTCAGGAAGATGTCGGCGCCCGTCGTCTGGATGTCGGCAAAGGCGGCCTCTACCATATCCTTGTCGGCGGCGAGCATGTCCGCGACCTTGCGCGTGATCGCCGTCGTCTGTTGCAGGGTGCTGCCGGGCACGGTTTCGATCTTCACCTGGCTGAAATCGGTGTCGATCGTTGGCTGGAACGACATGGGCAGCGTGCCGAAGGCGAAGATCGTGGCGACAAAGGCAAGGAAACCCATGCCCAGCGTCCAGATGCGGTGGTCGCGAATCCAGGCGGTGAAGCGGGCCATGCCGCCCCGGGCGCGATGGGCGACGGCCTTGCGCTCGTCCAGCGACCAGCGCAGCACGGCCATATAGGCGTCCATCAGCCAGCCCTCGCCATGGCTTTCCTGGCCATGCGCCTTCAGGAAATAGGCCGCGATCATCGGCGTGATCAGGCGCGCGACCGCCAGGCTGAGCAGCACCGCGACCACCACGGTCATGCCGAACTGAATGAAGAACTGTCCCGAAATGCCCGGCATCAACGCGACGGGCAGAAACACCGCGACGATCGCCATGGTGGTCGCCAGCACCGCGAGGCCGATTTCGTCGGCGGCGTCGATGGAGGCCTGATAAGCGCTTTTGCCCATGCGCATGTGGCGCACGATATTCTCGATCTCGACAATGGCGTCGTCGACCAGCACGCCCGCCACCAGGCTGAGCGCCAGCAGCGAGATGCCGTTCAGCGTGAAGCCCATCATGTCCATGAACCAGAAGGCCGGGATCGCGGACAGCGGAATGGCGAGCGCGGAGATCATGGTCGCGCGCCAGTCGCGCAGGAACAGGAAGACGATGACGACGGCCAGCACAGCGCCCTCGATCATCGCCTGCATGGCGCTGTGATACTGGCCCTTGGTATATTCGACGCTGGTGTAGAGCTGCTTGTACTGGACCTTCGGATTTTCCTTCCGGAGCTGGTCCAGCACCTTCATCGCCTCGTCGAAGACGGTGACGTCGGACGATCCCTTGGCCTTTTCCATGCTGAAGCTGGTCACCTGCCGCCCGTTCATCAGGGACAGCGAACGCTGTTCGGCATACATGTCGCGCACGTCGGCCAGATCGGCCAGCTTGACGGTGCGGCCGCCGGAAATGGCGATCTGGGTCTGGCCCAGGGCATAGGCGTCGCGGGCGTTGCCGAGCACGCGGATCGCCTGTTCGGCGCCCGCGATTTCGGTGCGGCCGCCCGCCGCGTTGAGGTTCACCTGCTGAAGCTGCTGGTTGACCTGGGACGCCGTGATGCCATGCGACTGCAGCTTGGCCGGGTCCAATATGACGCGGATTTCGCGGGACACGCCGCCGCCGCGCTTGACCGCCGCCATGCCCGGCACGGCCAGCAGCCGCTTCGCCACCGTATTGTCGACATACCAGGACAGCTCCTCCAGCGTCATGTCGGTCGCTTCGGCGCTGAAATAGGCGATAGGCCCGCCGTCGATGTCCACCCGGCTGACCTGCGGCTCCAATATCCCTTCGGGCAGGTCGCTGCGGATCTGGTCGACGGCGTTCTTCACATCGTTGACGGCGCGGTCGACGGGCGTGCCGATCTGGAATTGCACATTGGTGTTGGATTCGCCCTCCGACACCCAGGATGTGATCTCGTCCACGCCGCTGATGCCGCGCACGGCGGCCTCGACGCGCTGCGTCACCTGCGTCTCCAGCTCCGTCGGCGCGGCGCCGGGCTGGCGCACGACGACGCTGGCCATGGGGAAGCTGACGTCGGGATTCTGGTTGACGTCCATCCGGCTGAAGCTGACCAGACCGGCCAGCAGCAGCGCGACGAACAGGACGATCGGCGACACCGGGTTGCGGATGGCCCAGGCGGAGATATTACGAAAACTCATGACGGCTTCCTCGCCTGCCGGTGGATGCGCCGGTCAGACGCATCCCGCCGCTTCATTTCGACTTGCCGGCTTCCGGCTTCACCTTCTGCCCCGGCGTCAGGAACGCGCCGGCCGAAGCCACGATGCGTTCGTCGCCGTTGAGGCCGTTCAGGATCGACACGCCCGCATCGGTCACCTGACCGATCTTGACGTCGCGCCGCTGCACCTCGTCCCGGCCGTTGACGACATAGACGAAATTGCCCTTCTCGTCGCTCTGCACCGCCGATTCCGGCAGCATCGGCGCGGAGCCGGTGCCGCTGACGATCGCGGCGGACGCGAAGCCGCCCGGACGGATCGCCGGATTATAGGGGATGGCGATGCGGGCGATGCCCTGCCGGGTCTGATTGTCGACCACCGGCGACACCTGCCAGACGCGCCCGGCAAATTGCGCCGTGCCGCCGACCGGGGTCACGGTGGCGCTGTTGCCCGGACGGATCGCGGCCAGATCGCCCTCGCTGACCTGGGCCAGCATCTCCATCTCCCCGCCCTTCGCCATGCGGAACAGCACGGCGCTGCCCGAACTCACGATCTGGCCAGGTTCCACCGCGCGGGTCAGCACCAGGCCCGCGGCGGGCGCGCGGATGTCGAGGCGGCCAGTGCGGGCGCGCTGTTCGGCCAGCTGCGCGACGGCGACGCTGACGCGGGCATTGGCGGCGTCGCGGGTGGCGGTGCGCTGGTCGATGTCGGCCTGGCTGATGAAGCCGCGCGACACCAGCGCCCGGGCGCGGTCGAGCTGCGCCTGCGCCAGCTTGGCGTCGGCGCGGTTGACCTCCACCTGCGCGGCGAGGGAGCGGATCTGCTCGGTCTGGACGGAGCGTTCGACCGTCGCCAGCACCTGGCCGGCGCGCACCCAGTCGCCCGGCTGGACCAGCACGCGCGTCACCGCGCCGCCTTCCCCGACCACGCCCACCGGCATCTCCACCCGCGCCGCGAGCGATCCGGTGGCGCTGACGGTGTTCGATACGGTCGACCGGCCCGGGCTGATCACCGTCACGACCGGCGCCTGCACGGCGCCGGCGGGCGCCTCCGCCCCTTTGCCGTGCATGCTGACCCAGGTGGCGGCGGCGATCAGGATGATCGCGATCACGGCGCCGATCGTCAGCCGACGGCGCCAGACGGAGCGTTCCTCCTGCTCGCCAAGGACATTTGCCGGAGCGTCGCCGACCAATGAAGTTTCGTAATTCATCCTGAACCCATCTTTCGGCCATAGGCGCCGTTCGGGTTGCTGTATTATATGAATACATCACCCGGCTCAAGCCCCCATTATCACGGCGGTGCGGAGGACGGCAAAGCCCTTCCGCCGCGCCTGCGGGCCCTTGCCAAAGCGGCACGACTATGGCGCTATGCCCTGTATGGCGGCTGGAGGGCGGCGATGGAATTGCTCGGATGGATCATGGTCGGCCTGTTCGCGGGTGCCATCGCGCGGCTGGTCATGCCCGGGCGCGATCCGGGCGGCTGCGTCGTCACCATATTGCTGGGCATCGCCGGCGCGCTGCTGGCGGGCTATGTCGGGCGGCTGCTGGGCGTCTATGCGCCCGGCGAGCAGGCGAGCTTCATCGCGGCGGTGCTGGGGGCGATCGGCGTGCTGGCGCTCTATCGCTTCTTCTCCGGGCGGGGCTGAACGCAAAAAAGGGCCGCGCCCTTTCGGGGCACGGCCCTTTTGATCCTCTCCGGCGCTGTTTAGCGGACCGAACCGCGACGGACCAGATTGACGATCGCGAGCAGGATGATGGCGCCGACCAGCGACACGAGGAAGCTGTAAAGCGTCAGGCCGTCATTGATCGAACCGCCGCTGAAGATCAGGCCGCCGATGAACGCGCCGACGATGCCGACGACGATGTTCAGCAGGATGCCCTGTTGTGCGTCGGTCCGCATGACCATGCTGGCAAGCCAGCCGATGATGCCGCCGACAACGAGCCACAAGATGATGCCCATTTCTCACTCTCCTTGGACCATAGCCCCTTTCGGGTGGGCTGATCTGTTCAACGGAGAAGTCGGCGTTACGTTCCCTTTCGCACTTGACAAAGAAGAAGGCCGCCGGATGACATATCCGGCGGCCTTCCTGTGCGACCCTTCATTGCTGAAACGGATGATCAGTATTTCTGCTGCCGTTCGTAGAGGGACTTGTAATATTGGATGCGCGTCACGCGCAGGCCGTGCATGCCCGAACGGTCGACGGCGCGCTGCCAGCTCGCAAATTCCTCCAGCGTCAGCGAATAGCGCGCGCAGGCTTCGTCCACGGTCAGCAGGCCGCCGTTCACGGCCGCCACGACTTCAGCCTTGCGGCGCACGACCCAGCGAGTCGTATCGACGGGCGGCAGGCTTTCCAGAGTCAGGGGTTCTCCAAGCGGCCCGACGACCTGTGCAGGTCTGATTTTCTGGTTTTCGATCATTATCACCCTCAATAAGCGGCACTGGCGTTGCCGATTTCAGCAGTGCTTGCCTGTTTGCGCTTCAAGCCCTGAACAGGCCCTAAAGCGCCACGGTAAACGCCCCCTTCATCATCCTTTCCCCACCTTTAAACGGTTCGCGATCAACGGGTTAAAGCTGCCCGCGAGCCCCACGGCCTCGATCTTGCCGCCGGAACGTGGCGCGAGAATATCGGCCAGTTCCTGAACCCAGTCTCCCTCGATCTCCTGCCCCCGCAGGACGCCTGCGACCGCCTGCGCGGTGGGGCTGGCCGCCTGCGCCGCCGCCGAAGCGGCCCGCAAGGACGGCCAGACCGGCACGCGCCGCCGGCCCGAAGGCTTGACGAAGCCGGCCTTGAGCCCGCCCGTCCTGAGGAATCCCAGATCCATGGGAGAGCGGTTTACGGAGCAAAGGATAAGGTCCGGTAAATTTGCCCCCAAAATGGGGTATGGAATGCGACGAAACGTTGAATTCGTCTGGCACCCCGAAGGGCGGGCGACTATATGCGCGCGCATGCAGCCCCAGTTCCAGCTCAACGAGCCGCTCGATGCGCGGCGCATCGTCGTCGCCATGTCCGGCGGCGTGGACAGCAGCGTCGTCGCAGCGCTCGCCGCGCGCACGGGGGCGGAGACCATCGGCGTCACGCTCCAGCTCTACGATCATGGCGCGGCGGTGGGGCGGACGGGAAGCTGCTGCGCCGGGCAGGACATACGCGACGCGCGGGCGGTCGCGGACCGCATCGGCATCGCCCATTATGTCTTTGATTATGAAAGCCGGTTCCGGGATTCGGTGATCGCTGATTTTGCCGACGAATATATGGCCGGGCGCACGCCCATCCCCTGCGTGAAATGCAATATGGGGGTGAAGTTCACCGATCTGTTTGCAATAGCCCGCGATCTGGGCGCCGACTGTCTCGCCACCGGCCATTATGTGCGTCGGGTGGAGGGAGCGCAGGGCGCCGAACTGCATCGCGCCGCCGATCCGGCGCGGGACCAGAGCTATTTCCTCTTCGCCACGACTCAGGTGCAGCTCGACTATCTGCGCTTCCCGCTGGGTGGCCTGCCCAAGCCGCAGGTGCGGGAAATCGCGGCCGAACTGGGCCTGTCGGTGGCGATGAAGCCCGACAGCCAGGACATCTGCTTCGTGCCGGACGGCGACTATGCGAAGATCGTGCGCAAGCTGCGGCCGGATGCCGATGAGGGCGGCGACATCGTCCATATCGACGGCCGCGTGATGGGCACGCACAAGGGGATGATCCACTATACCGTCGGCCAGCGCAAAGGGCTGGAGATCGGCGGCCAGGCCGAACCGCTCTATGTCGTGCGGCTGGATGCGCAGGCGCGGCGGGTGATCGTCGGACCGAAGGCGGCGCTCGCGGTTTCGGCGGCAAGGCTGAGCGACATCAACTGGCTGGGCGGGGATTTTTCCGGGCCCTTGACGGCCAAGGTGCGCTCCATGGCCAAACCCGTCCCGGCCCGGCTGGAGGGCGAGCGGCTGGTCTTCGACGCGCCCGAATATGGCGTCGCGCCCGGGCAGGCGGCGGTGCTCTATGCCGGGGACCGGGTGCTGGGCGGCGGCTGGATCGCCGCGACGGAAGCGGCGCTGGCGGAGGCAGCGTAAGCCCCTCCCCGCTGCGACTAAGCTACGCCTGCGGCATGGCAAGTCTCGCTCCCCTCCCGCAGGCGGGAGGGGTTGGGGGTGGGCCTGCGCGACCTTGTTCTTTCAGGCTTTCGCAAGTAAGGCCCGCGCGTCATGACTCGTCCGCTCACCTTCGCCATCCCCAAGGGCCGCATTCTCGATGAGGCGCTGCCCCTGCTCGCCCAGGCCGGTATCGAGCCGGAGGCGGAGTTCCATGACAAGAAGAGCCGCGCGCTGCGCTTCGCCACCAACCGGCCGGACGTGGCGATCATCCGCGTGCGCGCCTTCGACGTGGCGACCTTCGTCGCGCATGGCGCGGCGCAGATCGGCATCGTCGGATCGGACGTGCTGGAAGAGTTTGATTATTCGGAGATTTACGCGCCGGTCGACCTCGACATGGGGCATTGCCGCCTGTCGGTGGCCGAACCCGTCGGCCTGGCGGACGAGGATGAGGCAGCGCTCAGCCATGTGCGGGTCGCGACCAAATATCCTTATCTCACGCGCAAATATTATGAGGCGCGGGGCATTCAGGCGGAGTGCGTGAAGCTCAACGGTGCGATGGAATTGGCGCCCTCGCTGGGCCTGTCCCGCCGCATCGTCGACCTGGTGTCCTCGGGCGCGACGCTCAAGGCCAATGGCCTGGTCGAGACCAATATCATCATGCAGGTGTCGGCGCGTCTGATCGTCAACCGCGCCGCTTATAAGATGCGCTCGGCCGAACTGGTGCCGCTGGTGGAGGCGTTCCGCAAGGCCGTGGGGGCGAAGGATGCGGCGTGATTCCCTCACCGTCATTCCCGCGCAGGTGGAAACCCACCTCCCCAGCGTTGTGCCTGGCGCTTCTTATGGGAGATGGACCCCCGCCTCCACGGGGATGACGGAAGGAGGATGGGGCCGATGACCTTCCGCCTTTCCACCGCCGACAGCGATTTCGCAGCCGCCTTCGCCGCCCTGGTCGATGCCCGGCGCGAGGCCGATGAGGATGTGTCGCGCGACGTCACCGCGATCCTGAAGCGCGTGCGCGCCGAGGGCGACGCGGCGCTGGCCGACTATACCAGCCGTTTCGACCGGCATGATTTGAACGTCAGCGGCTGGGCGGTCGAACCCGCCGAATGCCGCAAGGCGCTGGACGGCCTTTCGACCGAATTGCGCGACGCGCTGGAACTCGCAGCGGCGCGGATCGCGGCCTATCATGAGAAGCAGAAGCCGCAGGACAGCGACGGCGTCGATGCGGCGGGCGTCCGTCTCGGCGCGCGCTGGAATGCGGTGGATGCGGCTGGACTGTACGTGCCGGGCGGGCGGGCGGCCTATCCCAGTTCGCTGCTGATGAACGTCATCCCCGCCAGGGTCGCGGGCGTCGAGCGCATCGCCATGGTCACGCCCACCCCCCATGGCGAGATCAACCCGCTGGTGCTGGCCGCCGCCGCCATCGCCGGGATCGAGGAGATCTGGCGCGTCGGTGGGGCGCAGGCGGTGGCGGCGCTGGCCTATGGCACGGACCGGATCAGGCCGGTCGACGTCATCACTGGCCCCGGCAACGCCTGGGTGGCGGAGGCGAAGCGCCAGCTTTACGGCGTGGTCGGCATCGACATGGTCGCGGGCCCGTCCGAGATCGTCGTGGTGGCCGATGGGAAGAACGATGCCGACTGGATCGCCGCCGACCTGCTCAGCCAGTCGGAGCATGACCCGACCAGCCAGTCGATCCTGTTCACCGACGATGCGGCCTTTGCCGATGCGGTCGCGGCGGCGGTGGAAAAGCGCCTGCCCCTGCTCGCCACGCACGCGGTCGCGACCGCGAGCTGGAACGCCAATGGCGCGATCATCGTCGTGCGCGACTTCGAGGAAGCCATGCCGCTGGTCGACCGCCTCGCCGCCGAGCATCTGGAACTGGCCGTGGACGATCCCGACGCGCTCTTCAAGCAGGTGCGCCATGCCGGTTCCGTCTTCCTGGGCCGGATGACGCCGGAAGCGGTGGGCGATTATGTCGCCGGGCCGAACCATGTGCTGCCGACCGGCCGCCGGGCGCGATTCTCCTCCGGCCTTTCGGTGCTGGACTTCATGAAGCGCACCAGCTTCCTCAGCCTCGATCAGAACGCTATCGACGCCATCGGCCCGGCCGCCGTCGCGCTGGCGGAGGCGGAGGGGCTTCCGGCCCATGCTGCATCGGTGGCGCTGCGTTTGAAATAATTTCCCCCCTCGCTGCGTTCGGCAAAGGGCTTCGACAGGCTCGGCCCGAACGGTTATGGAAAGACTATGAACGACCGCTCCAAATCCCGCTCCGCCGCGCGCCTCGCCGCGGTGCAGGCGCTCTACCAGCTTGAGATGGAGGGCACGCCGCTCCACCTGCTGCTGCATGAATTCCACCAGCACCGCCTGGGCGCGACCATAGAGGATGTCACCTATGCGCAGGCGGAGGAAAGCTTCTTCGACGATGTCGTGCAGGGCGTGGACCGGCGGCGCGAGGAGATTGACGGACTGATCGTGGCGCGGCTCTCCAAGGGCTGGAGCCTGGAGCGGCTCGACAAGCCGATGCGGCAGATCCTGCGCGCCGGCACCTATGAATTGCTCGCCCGCAAGGATGTGGCGACCGGCACGGCGATCAGCGAATATGTCGATGTCGCCCATGCCTTCTACGACAAGCGCGAGGCGGGTTTCGTGAACGGGCTGCTGGACGCCGTGGCGAAGGATGTGCGGAAATAGGAACAGAAAATATCCGTTCGGGCTGAGCTTGTCGAAGCCCTTCACTTCCTTAAAAAGAAGAAAAAGCCGTTGGCTTCGCCGGCCTTCGGCTCGACAAGCTCAGGGTGAACGGATTTCATTTCAATGTCCGCTGAATCCCGTTTCCTGACCCTTCTCCGCCTGCTGGCGAACGATCCTGCCGCCCAGGGCTTGCGGGACGATGTGGCGGTCCTCGAAATCGGCAGCGCCCGCCTGATCCTCACCAGCGACACGATGGTGGAGGGGGTGCATTATCTGCCGGCCGATCCGCCCGCGGACATCGGCTGGAAACTGGCCGCCGTGAACCTGTCCGACCTCGCTGCCAAGGGCGCGAAGCCGGTCGGCTGCCTGCTCAACTATGCGCTGTCCGGCGACGACGCCTGGGACGCGGCTTTCCTTGAAGGATTGGGCGAGGCGCTTGGCCGCCATGCCATGCCCTTGCTGGGCGGCGACACGGTGCAGATGCCCAGGGGCGCCCCGCGCAGCTACAGCCTGACCGCGCTGGGCGAAGCGACAGGCCCGATCCCGGCGCGGAGCGGCGCGAAGGTCGGCGACCGGCTCTATCTGACCGGTCCTGTCGGGGATGCGGGCGTGGGCCTCGACCTGCTCAGGAACATGCCCGGCGCTTCGGGGCCGCTGGTGGAGGCCTATCGCCGCCCGCGTCCGCGTCTGGCGGAGGGCGCGCTGCTCGCCCGCCATGTCCATGCGATGATGGACGTGTCCGACGGCCTGCTGATCGACGCCGCCCGCATGGCGGAGGCGAGCGGCCTTGCCGTCACCATCGACCATATCCCGCTCTCCCCCGCGCTGGAGGCGACGCGCGGGGCCAGCAACGCCGTCCAGATCGCCGCGGCTCGGGCGGGGGACGATTATGAACTGCTCTTCGCCCTTCCCGCCGCGGTGAAGCCGCCCGTGCGCGCCATACCCGTCGGCCGCTTCGCCAAGGGCGGGGGACTGACGCTGACGATAGACGGCGTGGCGATCCCGCTGCCGGACCGGCTCGGCTGGGAACATGGCTGATTTGCCTTAATATCGTAACGGGTTGACGCACGCCGTCCGCCCTGTAGCTTCACCCCCGACCTTTCTCAGCCCGGTAGGACCGCATGATGTGCGTGAGCTACGATGCTGATTGACGCGGTGCCCGACGCCGGAAGCGCATGTTCCGGCCGCCCGCCCTTACGCCCTTCGCCCGCCCGTCATTCCCTGCGGAGCGGCCGATGACAGGCATAACAGGGGGAGAGGAACATCCATGCAGATTGTCACGATTGCCATAGGGTGCGGCCTGCTGGCCGTGCTCTACGGCCTCATCACCAGTCGACAGGTGCTGGCGGCGTCCGCCGGCAATGAAACCATGCAACAGATTGCGGGCGCGATTCAGGAGGGGGCGAAGGCCTATCTCGGCCGCCAATATACGACCATCGCCATGGTCGGCGTCGTCGTCGCGGCGCTGGTCTTCTTCTTCCTTGGCGTGACATCGGCGGTCGGCTTCCTGATCGGCGCGATCCTGTCGGGGGCGGCGGGCTTCATCGGCATGAACATCTCGGTCCGCGCCAATGTCCGCACGGCGGAGGCCGCGCGCGGCACGCTGCAAAGCGGGTTGACCGTCGCCTTCCGGGCGGGCGCCATCACCGGCATGCTGGTGGCGGGGCTGGCCCTGCTCGCGATCAGCGTCTTCTTCTGGTATCTGACCGGACCGGCGGGCCATGCGCCCGACGACCGGATCGTGATCGACTCCCTCGTCGCGCTGGCCTTCGGCGCCAGCCTCATCTCCATCTTCGCGCGGCTTGGCGGCGGCATCTTCACCAAGGCGGCCGATGTCGGCGCGGACCTGGTCGGCAAGGTGGAAGCGGGCATTCCGGAGGACGATCCCCGCAACCCCGCCGTCATCGCCGACAATGTCGGCGACAATGTCGGCGACTGCGCGGGCATGGCGGCCGACCTGTTCGAAACCTATGTGGTGACGGTGGGCGCGACCATGGTGCTGACCGCGCTGCTGGTGACGGGCGTCGACAACGCCTTCCTGATGCGCCTGATGTCATTGCCGCTGATCGTCGGCGGGGTATGCATCATCACCTCGATCATCGGCACCTATATGGTGCGGCTGGGCGCGAGCCAGTCGATCATGGGCGCGCTCTACAAGGGGTTCTGGACCACCGCGATCCTGTCCATCCCGGCGCTCTATGCCGTGACGCAGTTCGCGCTGGGCGACCTCAACGCCCGTTTCGGCGCCGATCTGGACGGCGCGGGGGGGTACACCGGCATCGCGCTGTTCTGGGCGATGATGGTCGGCCTCGCGGTCACGGGCCTGATCGTCTGGATCACCGAATATTATACCGGCACCAACTACCGCCCGGTGCGCAGCATCGCCCGCGCGTCGGAAACCGGCCATGGCACCAACGTCATCCAGGGGCTGGCCGTCAGTCTGGAGGCGACGGCCCTGCCGACGCTGGTGATCGTCGTCGGCATCATCGTCGCCTATCAGCTTGCGGGCCTGATCGGCATCGCCTTCGCCGCGACCGCGATGCTGGCGCTTGCCGGGATGGTGGTGGCGCTGGATGCCTATGGCCCCGTCACCGACAATGCGGGCGGCATCGCGGAAATGTCGCATCTCGACGACAGCGTGCGGGTCAAGACCGATGCGCTCGACGCCGTGGGCAACACCACGAAGGCGGTGACGAAGGGCTATGCCATCGGATCGGCGGGCCTGGCCGCGCTGGTGCTGTTCGGCGCCTATACGGAGGATCTGAAATTCTACAACTCGGCTCTCGGCCTGACCGAGCCGGTCGATTTCAGCCTCTCCAACCCCTATGTCATCGTCGGCCTGCTGCTGGGCGCGCTGCTGCCCTATCTGTTCGGCGCGATGGGCATGACGGCGGTGGGCCGCGCGGCGGGCGACGTGGTCAAGGACGTGCGCGACCAGTTCGCCACCAACAAGGGGATCATGGAGGGCACCTCGCGTCCCGATTATGCCCGTACGGTGGACCTCGTCACCCGCGCCGCGATCAAGGAGATGATCGTGCCCAGCCTGCTGCCGGTGCTGGCGCCGATTTTCGTCTATTTCGCGATCTCCGCGGTGGCTGGCACGCCCAACGGCTTCGCGGCGCTGGGCGCGTTGCTGCTGGGCGTCATCGTCTCCGGCCTGTTCGTCGCGCTGTCCATGACCTCCGGCGGCGGGGCCTGGGACAATGCGAAGAAATATATCGAGGACGGCCATCATGGCGGCAAGGGCAGCGAAGCCCATAAGGCGGCCGTGACCGGCGATACGGTGGGCGATCCCTACAAGGACACGGCTGGCCCCGCGGTCAATCCGATGATCAAGATCACCAACATCGTCGCCCTGCTGCTGCTGGCCGCCCTGGCGCACGGCGCGTAATGCCCCGTTAAAAAAGGGAAAGACAGGAAAATGGCTCCGCCCTATAGAAAGGCGGGGCCATTATATTATGGGGGTAAGATTGAGGGGGCTTTCTGTCGTCGCGGGCATGGCGCTCGCGCAGCTTTGCGTGTCGGCCAGTGCGCAAACGGCGCCTGTACCGCGCAAGGAATGGCCGATCGAGGCCTTTGCCGAACTGCCGATGATGGTGGAACCGCAACTCTCGCCCGATGGGATGCGCCTCGCCGCCAGGGTGTCGCGCAATGGCGAACTGCTGCTGATGATCGCCTCCATCATCGAAGAGCCCAACCGTATCCGCACCCTGCAACTGGGGGAAAACGATCTCAACTGGTGGCGTTGGGTCAATGACGACTGGCTGATCGCGGGCATAGGCAGCGAAGCCAACGTCCAGGGGATGCCCTGGTCGATCAGCCGCGTCGTCAGCATCAAGCGCGACGGGTCGAAGATCAACCTGCTGGCCAAGAATGTGGCGGCGCAGAATGGCGATGACGTCATCTGGGTCGCCCGCGATGGCACGCCGCGCATCCTGCTCGCCTATCAATCGTCCATCTTCGGCAGTGAACTCGGCTTCTGGCCGCAGGTGGACGAGGTGGATGTCGCCACCGGCAAGATGCGCCCGGTGGTGCAGTCGCGCCAGAATGTCATGTCCTGGTATGCCGATGCGACCGGCACGGTGCGCATGGGTGTGGGCTATGACGATGCGACGCGCATGTCGAAGCTGCTCTATCGCGTCGACGGCCGGTCCGGTTTCCGCACGATCGACCGGGCGAATCGCCGCCGCGACGAATCCATGGTCGTGCCGCTGCTGTTCACGGCCGATCCGGGCAAGGCGATTGCCAGCGACGATCATGAGGGTACTGACGCGCTGTACGAATATGACCTGACAAGGCTGGAACTGGGCAAGAAGATTTTCGCCGCGCCCGGCTTCGACATAGACGGGATCGAACGCGACACCGCCGGCACCGGCCTCGCCGGGGTGCGCTATACCGCCGAAGGACCGGGGGTGCACTGGTTCGACGAGGGGTTGGCGAAGATCCAGGCCGACATCGACAAGGCGGTGGGCGCCCATCGCCGCGCCCGGATCGTGTCCACCAGCCGGGATCATCAGCGCATGATCGTTCATGTCGGCAGCGCGGACCAGCCGGGCACCTATTATTATTACGACACCGCCGCCGGCGCGATGAGCATCCTGTCGAAGATCAGCGAAAATTTCGGGCCCGGCGTCCATCTCTCCCCGGTCAGGACGATCCGTTACAAGGCGCGCGACGGGCTGGAGATCGCGGCGGTGCTGACCGTGCCGGCGGGCAAGGACCCCAAGGGTCTGCCGTTGATCCTGATGCCGCATGGCGGCCCCTTCGCCCGGGACAGCGAGGAATGGGACTGGTGGGTGCAGTTCCTGGCCTATCGCGGCTATGCGGTGCTGCAACCCAATTATCGCGGCTCCTCCGGCTATGGCACCGCCTTTGCGGACAAGGGCGAGGGGCAGTGGGGCCTTGCCATGCAGGACGACCTCAACGACGCGGTCGACTGGGCGGTGAAGGAAGGGATTGCCGATGCGAAGCGCGTCTGCATCGTCGGCGCCTCCTATGGCGGCTATGCGGCGATGCGCGGCGCACAGCGCGACGGCGCGCGCTATCGCTGCGCGGTCTCCTATGCCGGCGTGTCGGACCTCTCGGCCATGATGCGCTATGACCGCCGCTTCCTCAATCATGGTTCGCGCAAGGACTGGATGAAGGAGCAGGCGCCCGATTTCGCCGCCGTTTCTCCGATCAATTTCGCCGCGCAATTCTCAACGCCGATCCTGCTGATGCATGGCAGGAAGGACCGGCGGGTGCAGGTGAATCAGTCGCGCGAAATGGCGGAGAAGCTGAAGGCGGCAGGCAAGGTCGCCGGACGCGACTATATTTATGTCGAACAGCCTTTGGCCGACCATTTCTTTTCCCGCCAGGCCGATCGGCTGGAATTCCTCCAACGGCTCGACGCCTTTTTGAAGGACCATAATCCGGCCTGAAACCGGGCCTGCGACGTCGAACCGCGCGCTATAGCGGGCCGAACGGTTCGGCGTCGGGCGAGATTGTCATAAATTAGAAATGAGATAGTCACATGAATGTAACGCATCGGTCATAGTTCGCCCGCGTCCGCCACGATGGCGAGGGGAGATTGACTTCATGCGACTGACCCACAAGCTGCTGCCCGCGCTTGCCCTGCTGGCCGTCCCGGCCGTGGCGCATGCCAGCGAGGACGAACAGCTCTGGACCACGGCGAACGCGACGGTAAAGCTGAGCGATCATTGGCGCTTTTCGCAAGAGGTCGTCGCCCGGTTCAGCAACGATCGCGACGGGCTGTACGAGGTCGAGATGAATTCGCTGGTCGGCTACAGGATCGGCAAGAAGGTGACGGTCTGGGCGGGCTATACCCATGACCCGCAATATGACGCCGGCCATTTTTCCGTGATGGAGCATCGCGGGCGCCAGCAGGTCACCTTCGACAATATCGTGAAGATCGGACCCGGCCAGCTCAGCGCGCGCCTCCGGCTGGAGGAGCGCTGGCGCGAGGGGATCGACGGCACCGCCTGGCGGCTGCGTCCCTATGTCAAATATGTGCTGCCGTTCAGGGAAGGCGGCAGGACCGCGCTGCTCCTCAGCCATGAGAGCTTCATCGACTTCAACACCACCAATTTCCAGCGGGTTCAGGGAGAGGAGCGGATGCGCAACCTGATCGCCATCACCACCCCCGTGGCGAAGAATGTGAATGCGGAGATCGGCTATCTGCACCAGCACGGCTTCCGCCCGGACGCCGACGACAGCAATGACAATGTCGCGTCCTTCTCGCTGAACTTTTCCTTCTGATCTGCAGCGCGGGGCGGGTTGGGTCAATCCGCCCAATTCGCCTCTTCTCGCCAATTACCAAAATCCGGCAAGCGCTCTCGGGCAATTTGAAGCAGCACCTTGGGCGGTCAGCATTGAGAATGCCCAAAAATTAATGTTGCAACATATCATGGAAATATGTTGTAACATGACATGTCGATCCGGGAAGGATCGCATGACAGGAGGGTGCGATATGCGACTGATGACGTTGCGGACAGCAGGTGGGCAGGCTCAGGTTTCCGGCTATAGCGGCGGCAACCGATCTTCCTTCGGCATAGGCGGGGCGATCGCCGTCCATGCGCTGGTGGTCGGGGCCTATCTGCTGATGCCCAAGGAAGTGGTCGATGTCTTCCGCGATCCACCGCCGCTGCTGACCTATCCGGTGGACGATACGCCGCCGCCCCCGGAACAGCAGCAGCCGGAAAACGACTCCAAACCCCTGCCCCGAACCAAATCCCATCCGACCGTGGTGGACAAGCCCGTCGTCCCGCCGCCGACGACGGGCTTCACGACGAAGGCCGATGATGGCATGGCCGCCGGCGATTCCGGCACGGGCACGATCATGCCGCCCATAGTCCCGCCGACGCCCGAACCGGTGCTGGCCGATGCCACCATCGATCCCCGCGCGCTGGCCGCGTTCCAGCCCGACTATCCCGGTGCGATGATCCGGCAGGGGATGGAGGGCAAGGTGGTGGTCCGCGTCACCATCGGCCCCGACGGGCGCGTCACCGACATAGAGCGGCTGTCGGCGGCGGACGAGGCCTTCTGGATCGCCACCCAGCGCCATGCCCTGCGCAAATGGCGCTTCCGCCCGGCGACTCGGGATGGCGTGCCGGTCAGTTCGACCAAGGTGCTGACCGTCCATTTCCGCCTGGCAGACGTCTGAAATCCAACAGGAAGGGGCCGGAAATCATGACGGACAGCAACAGCGCTTTTGCATCCGGCCCCGCCTTACCCTATATCGGCGCGATGGCGATCTTCCCCCGTCCGGTGTCTCCCAAGAGCGCGATGAGCGACCTGTGGAGCTATTTTCGTGAGAACCGGCCTCATAAATGGCCGCTGCTCGGCCTGTCCGTCGCGGTCACCTGGGTCATCATCTGGGCCTTCATCGTCGACGCCAACACCAACACCATGCCGACGCGCAACCAGATCTTCTATGTCCAGAGCTGGGACTCCAGCCGGTCCGACGCGGCGATCATCCTCCAGCAGAAGATCGACCTCGCCAAGCGGGAGGCGGCGATCGAGAAGAAGCAGAAGGAAATGCAGGGCGTGGCCGATATTTTCGGCATCGACTGGAAGAAGGACGAGGCCCGCAACACCGCCCGCCGCAAGGAAGCATTGAAGCAGATCAACGCCCAGCTCGACGCCCGGCTGGCCAAGGCCGAGGCTGCGGAGAAATCCGTCCCCGGAGCAGCCCAGAGCGGGGCGGCCCAGCCCTGAGCGCCCGATCCAAAAGCGTCCTGCCCCCCGCCGATCCCGCTCAGGATCGGCGCTTCATGGCCGCCGCCATCGCACTTTCCGAACGGGGACGCGGCCTTTCCACGCCCAATCCCAATGTCGGCTGCCTGATCGTGAAGGACGGGCATGTGGTCGGGCGCGGCTGGACGCAGAAGGGCGGTCGCCCCCATGCCGAGGCGCAGGCGCTTGAGGAGGCCATGGACCGCGCCCGCGGCGCCACCGCCTATGTGACGCTGGAGCCCTGTTTCCACCTTTCCCCGCGCGGTCCGCGCTGTGCCGACCTGATGGCGCGGGCAGGGGTCCGCCGCGTCGTCATCGCCCTGCGCGATCCCGATCCGCGCACCGACGGGCAGGGCGCCGCCTGGCTGCGCAAGCGCGGCATCGTGGTCGAAATGGGGCTGATGGCGCAGGAAGCCGCCGCTGCGATGCGCGGTTTCGTGCTGCGCCAGACATTGGGCCGCCCGGCCGTGACGCTCAAGCTGGGTCTGTCGCTCGACGGCCGCATCGCGCTGGCCGATGGGTCCAGCCGCTGGATCACCGGTCCGGACGCCCGTGCCCATGCCCATGTGGAACGGGCACGGCATGACGCCATATTGGTTGGCGGCGGCACGCTGCGCACCGACGCGCCCCGGCTGGATGTGCGCCTGGCCGGCCTGGAGGACCGCTCGCCGCGGCGCGTGCTGCTCAGCCATGGCGACGCGCCTGAGGGGTGGGATAGCATTGCCGCGCCGGAAGACATCGCCGCCCTGCCGCATGTCGACCATCTGCTGGTCGAGGGGGGGGCACAGACCGCCGCCGCCTTCCTGCGCGCCGATCTGGTCGACCGCCTGCTGCTCTATCGCGCGCCGATCCTGATCGGCGCCGGGCTTGCCGGGATGGGCGACATCGGCCTGACCGATCTGGCTGGCGCGCATGGCCGCTGGCGGCTCGACGACGAGCGGCGGCTGGGCGATGATCGGCTGGAGGTTTACCTCCGCAGCCGGAACGCCTAGATCACCCCGAAAGCCCCACCCCTTCCGGGCGCGGCCAACGGAACACAAGCAAGGCGCTCCTCATGTTCACCGGCATCATCACCGACATCGGCACCATCCGTACCCATGAACAGCGCGGCGACCTGCGGCTGGTGATCGGCTGCGCCTATGACATGGAATCGGTCGCCATCGGCGCGTCCATCGCCTGTTCGGGCGCCTGCCTGACGGTGGTGGAGAAGGGCGCCGACTGGTTCGCGGTCGACCTGTCGGCCGAAACCGTCGCCCGCACGGCGCCGGGCCTGTGGGACCAGGGCGGCCGCCTCAACCTGGAACGCGCACTCAAGGTCGGGGATGAGTTGGGCGGCCATATCGTCACTGGCCATGTCGACGGCATCGGCACTTTGGTGTCCGCCGCGCATGAGGGCGATTCGACCCGCCTTGTCATCGCCGCGCCCGCCGCGCTGGCCTCCGCATTGGCGGCCAAGGGTTCGATCACCGTCGACGGCATCTCGCTGACCGTCAACACGGTGGAGGATCAGGCGGACGGCTCCGTCCATTTCGGCCTGAACATCATCCCGCACACGGCCGCCGCGACGACGCTGGACAGCCTGACGCCGGGCCGCGCCTTCAATCTGGAGATCGATGTGCTGGCGCGCTATCTCGACCGGATGCAGAGCCTTCGCTCTCGCTCAATGTGATTATTGCTTGCCATAATCACATCTTGATGTGATATGCCGCTCGATCCCGCCGTGGGAAGGAGTCTTCAGCATGTCGTCAGCCCTTATCGATACGGTCCGTTCGCTGGTTACGGAGGGCGGCATGTCGCGATCCGGCCTTGCCCGCGCGGCGGGTCTCCATGCCAATTCCCTGCGCAAGCTGGGCGAGGCGGACTGGAATCCGACGGCGGAAACGCTGGGCAAGCTGGAAAGCTATCTCGCCAAGCGGGAGGGCGGCACCGCGCTCGCCTCTCCCGAGGAGATCATCAATGAGGCCCGCAACGGCCGCATGTTCATCCTGGTCGATGACGAGGACCGGGAAAATGAGGGCGACCTGGTCATTCCCGCGCAGATGGCGACGCCGGACGCGATCAACTTCATGGCCACCCATGGCCGCGGCCTCATCTGCCTGGCGTTGAGCAAGGAGCGGGTCGACCATCTGGGCCTGGGACTGATGAGCCGCAACAACGGCACCCGCCACGAAACCGCCTTCACCGTGTCGATCGAGGCGCGCGAGGGCGTGACCACCGGCATCAGCGCCGCCGACCGCGCCCGCACCATCTCCGTCGCGATCGACGGGTCGAAGGGGCCCGAAGACATCGTGACGCCCGGTCATGTCTTCCCGCTGGTGGCGAAGGATGGCGGCGTGCTGGTCCGCACCGGCCATACCGAGGCGGCGGTGGACGTCGCCCGTCTGGCCGGGCTCAATCCGTCGGGCGTCATCTGCGAGGTGATGAAGGACGACGGCACCATGGCGCGGCTGGACGACCTCATCCCCTTCGCCCAGAAGCACAGGATGAAGATCGGCACGATCCGCGACCTGATCGCCTATCGCCGGCGGCATGATCATATGGTCGAACGCCGCGCCGAAACCGTCTTCAACAGCCAGTGGGGCGGCGACTGGAAGGCGATCAGCTTCTACAACAAGGCGACCCAGACCGAGCAGCTGGTGCTGCAGAAGGGCCATGTCTCCCCCGAAGAACCGACGCTGGTGCGCATGCACCAGCTTTCGCTGCTGGACGACGTCTATGGATCGACCGGGCCGCGCAACGGCCTGCTTGCCAAGTCGATGGAGATCATCGCCCGGCAGGGGGCCGGCATCGTCGTCGTCCTCGCCGCCCAGGCGCCGGGCGATTTCATGAGCCGCAGCCTGCGCCATCATGCGGGCCAGCCCGACTCCGGCATGGACGAATTGCGCGACTATGGCGTGGGCGCGCAGATTCTGGCCGAACTCGGCGTCCATGACATGATCCTGCTCAGCAACACGCACCACAGCCTGATCGCGCTTGACGGCTATGACCTGGCCGTGGTTGGGCAGCGGTCGATCGAGCTTTAAGGAACCTATCCATGGCAAAATTCCTGATCGTCGAAGCGCGCTTCTACGACCATCTCAACGACCTGCTGATCGAGGGCGCGGTCGCCGCGCTGGAGGATGAGGGGCATAAATATGAGGTGGTGACGGTTCCCGGCGCGCTGGAGATTCCCGGCGCGGTGGCGCTGGCGGCGGAAACCGGGCGTTATGACGGCTTCATCGCCATCGGCGTGGTGATCCGGGGCGAAACCTATCATTTCGAAGTCGTGTCGAACGAAAGCGCGCGCGGCCTGATGGCGCTCAGCATGGACGGCATCCCGATCGGCAACGGCATATTGACGGTCGAGAACGAAGCCCAGGCGCTGACCCGCGCCAGGCGGGACGAGAAGGACAAGGGCGGCGAAGCGGCGAAGGCGGCCATTGCCATGCTGGCGCTGCGGGAGAGATTCAGCGCCTGAGACGCCGGATTTAGGTGTGCAAAGGGGCTGCTGCCGGGCGGCCCCTTTCTTTATGCGGTTCGGGGTTGCGGCGGGCCAGGACGGGAGGCCGAAGTTGGCCGATCCAGCCCCCTCCCCTAAGGCGTGAGGGGGGAGTGTCCACTTTCCACCCGCCCCCCAGACCTCTATTCAGGCCGCTTCCTCCAGCGCCGGATAGTCGACATAGCCTTCCTCGCCCTGGCTGTAGAAGGTCGCCATGTTCGCGCCATTGAGCGGCGCATTGATCCGCAGGCGCTTGGGCAGGTCCGGATTGGCCAGGAAAGCGCGCCCGAAGCTCACGCCGTCGGCCAGGCCGCTGTCCAGATCCCGCTGCGCCCGCTCCAGGTCGTAATCGCTGTTCAGGATCAGCGGCCCGGAAAAATGCCGGCGGATGACCGGCGACTGGCGCGGCACGTCGGTCCGGCCGAAGGACCCGTCCGGCCCCGGCTCCCGCAGTTCAAGGAAGGCGATGCCGATCTGCTGCAGCACGTCCGCGGCCGCCGCGAACAGGGCGGAAGGATTGCTGTCGTCGACGCCCTGCGTCTCGCCATTGGGGGACAGCCGCACCGACACGCGGTCCGCACCGATGCCGTCGGCCACCGCCTGCGTCACCTCCCGCAGCAGGCGCACGCGATTTTCGATCGAACCGCCATAAATATCGTCGCGATGGTTGCTGCCGTCGCGCAGGAACTGGTCGATCAGATAGCCGTTCGCGGCATGGATCTGCACACCGTCGAAACCGGCCGCGATGGCGTTTTTGGCAGCGCGGACATAATCCGCGATCACGCCCGGAATTTCGTCTATGGCCAAAGGCCGCGCCTGTTCATAGGGCTTCTTGCCCTCATAGGTGTGCGCGTCGCCCGGTCCCGCGGTGGCGCTGGCCGAGACCGGCTGCTCGCCAGTCACGCTGCTGTGCACCACGCGCCCCATATGCCAGAGTTGCGCGACGATCCGGCCGCCTGCCTCATGCACGGCCTCCGTCACCGGCCGCCACGCCTCAACCTGCTCTTCCGACCACAGCCCCGGCGCGAAGGGCCATCCCAGCCCCTGCCGCGAAATGCCCGTCGCCTCGCTGATGATGAGGCCCGCCGAAGCGCGCTGGCGATAATAGTCCGCCATGATCGGCGTCGGCACATGATCGCGGGTCGCGCGGCCGCGCGTGAGCGGCGCCATCAGCACGCGATTGGGGGCATGGATCGCCCCGAGCTGTACCGGTTCGAACAGATTCGCCATGAAATACTCCCTTTTCAAAGTTGCAGATTGCAACGGGACTTGCCTGCCAAAGCCAGCTAGGATGCCTGGCGAGCCGCTTCAAGACCCTGGCCGCCGCCATGCCGCCAAGTTTTGCTTTCCCCGCCTTCATCTCGGCTAATGCGTCCGCGCGCTTGTACGCCTGCGCGGCGGGGCGTAATAGCGGGCCATGACCCCGACGCATCAAGACATGACGCTCGACGAAGTGCGGGCCGCGCTCGCCCCGATCCTGCCCCGCCATGCCGCCTTCGACGGCTGGCGCCGGGAAGCGGTGGCCATGGCGGCGAAGCAGTGCGGCATCGATGCCGACATCGCCGCGCTGGCCTTTCCAGGGGGCGCGATGGACATGATCGATGCCTGGTTCGAAAGCATCGATGCGCGGATGCTGGAGGCGCTGCCGGCTGAGAAGCTGGCGGCCCTGTCGATCCGCCAGCGCATAACGCGGCTGGTGGAAAGCCGCCTGACCCTGCTCGCGCGCGACCGGGAAGCGCTGCGCCGGGCGCAGGCGGTCATGGCCATGCCCCGCAACGCGGCCCGCGCCGCCAAACTCGGCTGGCGCGCGGCGGACGTGATGTGGCGCGCCGCGGGCGACGAGTCGACGGACCTCAATCATTACAGCAAGCGCCTGACGCTGGCGGGGGTTTATGCCGCGACCCTGCTGGTCTTCGTCGATGATGAGAGCGATGACTGGGCGGAGACCCGCGCTTTCCTGGCGCGGCGGATCGAAGGCGTGATGCGCTTCGAGCGCGCCAAGGCCCAGTGGAAGGGCATTGGCGGCGGCGAACGGCTGAGCTTCGCCCGCTTCATCGGGCGGCTGCGCTACCCGGCCATATAATCTGCCGCGCCGCCGCACCGATTCGCGCTGGCCTTTTCCAATCGGTATTGATAGTCACTCGCAGAAGTAAATGACGAGTGCCTTACCCTTGCGCCTGACCGACCTGCCGCTGCGCCAACCCGCTTATGTGGACCTGATCGACTGGAACGCGCTGTCCGCGTCCGACGGGCAAAGGCTGCGTGAATTCGGCCTGTGCGAGGGCGCGAGCGTGGAAGCGCTGCACCATGGCGGGTTGCTGGGCCGCGGGCCTATCGCCTGCAAGGTCGGCCGCATGACCATCGCCATGCGCCGCAACCATGCCGCCGCCATCACGGTCCGCACCGGCCCCTCGGACAGCGACCTGTGACGAACCTGCCGCTGATCGCGCTGGTCGGCAATCCCAATGCCGGCAAGAGCGCCCTGTTCAACGCCCTGACCGGGGCGCGGCAGAAGCTGGGCAATTATCCCGGCGTCACCGTGGAGCGCAAGGCGGGCCGCTTTTCCCTGTCGGACGGCCGCCCGATCGAACTGGTCGACCTGCCCGGCACCTACAGCCTCAACCCCACCAGTCCCGACGAACAGGTGACGCGCGACGTCATATTGGGCAGGCAGGCGGGCGAGCGCCTGCCTGACGCGCTGGTCGTGGTGGTCGACGCGTCCAATCTCGACAATCATCTCCGCTTCGCGCTGGAACTGATCGCGCTTGGCCTGCCGACCATCGTGGCGCTCAACATGGTCGACCTCGCCACCCGCGACGGGCTGGAACTGGACGCCCATATCCTCTCCCGTGAACTGGGCGTGCCGGTGATCTCCACCGTGGCGGTGCGCAAGCGCGGCCTGGATCATCTGCGCGGCGAGCTTGAATCGATGCTCGACGGCAGCGCAGGCAAGGTCCGCGCTTCCGCCGAACAGCGCGATTTCGAAGGGCTGCGCCGGGAAGCGCGCCGGATTGCCCGCGCGGCCATCGTGCGCGAAACCCCCTCCCGCCGGCTGACCGCGGCGGTCGACCGGGTGGCGCTGCATCCCGTGGCGGGGCTGATCCTGCTGCTCGCGCTGCTCTTCATCATGTTCCAGGCGGTCTATGCCTGGTCCGAAGCGCCGATCGCCATGATCGAGGGCTTTGTCGCCAGCGCCAGCGACGCCGTGACGGCCGCGCTGCCCGATGGGCTGCTGCGTTCCTTCCTGGTCGACGGGGTGCTGAACGGCGTTGGATCGGTCATCGTGTTCCTGCCGCAGATCCTGATCCTCTTCTTCTTCATCCTGATGCTGGAGGCGACCGGCTATATGGTCCGCGCCGCCTTCCTGATGGACGGGCTGATGGCCAAGGTGGGGCTGTCTGGGCGGGCCTTCATCCCGCTGCTCTCCTCCTTCGCCTGCGCGGTGCCGGGGATCATGGCGACCCGCACCATCGCGGACCCGAAGGACCGGCTGACCACCATATTGATCGCGCCGCTGATGACCTGTTCGGCGCGGCTGCCGGTCTATGCGGTGATCATCGGCGCCTTCATCCCGGCCCGAACGGTGGCGCTCGGCATCGGTTTGCAGGGGCTGGTGCTGTTCTGCCTCTACATCTCCGGCATCGTCGGCGCGATGCTGGCCGCGCTGATGCTGCGCCGCACCGTCACCAAGGGCGCGAGCGGCGGCTTCCTGATGGAGATGCCCAAATATCAATGGCCGCGCCCACAGGACATATTGCTCGGCCTTTGGCAGCGCGCGGTGATCTTCCTCAAGCGCGCGGGCACGATCATCTTCACCTCGACGGTGATCCTCTGGGTGCTGCTGAGCTTTCCCAAGGCGCCGGAAGATAGCGGCATCAGCCAGGTCAACTATTCGGTCGCGGGACGTGTCGCCAACGGGCTCAACCTGGTGCTCGCGCCGATCGGCTTCAACCGCGACATCTCGCTCGCGCTGATCCCGGCCATGGCGGCGCGCGAAGTGGCCGTGTCCGCGCTCGCCACCGTCTATTCGCTGGACGCCGACGAGGATGAAGCGAAGCTGGAACGCAGCCTGGGCGACCGGCTGAAGGACAATTGGCCGCTGCCGACTGCGCTCGCCTTCCTCGCCTGGTTCGTCTTCGCGCCCCAATGCATCTCCACCATCGCGGTGACGCGACGCGAGACCAACGGCTGGAAATGGCCGCTGTTCATGATCGGCTATCTGTTCATGCTGGCCTATGTCGCGGCGGGCCTTACCTACTGGACCGCCACCGCAGCAGGGCTATAAGGGCCAGCTAAAGTATCGGAGGAAACATGGCGGGTTCGGTCAACAAGGTTATTCTGGTGGGCAATCTGGGCGCGGACCCGGAGGTGAAGAGCTTTCAGAATGGCGGCAAGGTGTGCAACCTGCGGATCGCGACCTCCGAAAGCTGGAAGGACCGCATGTCGGGCGAGCGCAAGGAACGCACCGAATGGCACAGCGTCGCCATCTTCTCCGAGGGGCTGGCGGGCGTGGCGGAACGCTTCCTGCGCAAGGGATCGAAAGTCTATCTGGAAGGCCAGCTGCGCACCCGCAAATGGCAGGACCAGTCGGGCAATGACCGCTATACCACCGAAGTGGTGCTGCAGGGGCCGGGCGCGGTGCTGACCATGCTGGACGGCGCGCCGGGCGGCGGCAGTCAGGGAGGCGGCTTCGGCGGTGGCGGCCGCTCGCAGGGCGGCGGCGACTGGAGCGGCGGTTCGAGCGGCTTTGGCGGCGGCGATTATGACGATTTCGGCGGCGGCGGCTTTGGCGGCGGTTCCGGCCGCTCTTCCGGCGGCGGACGCGGCGGCGCTGGCGGGCCCAATTTCGACAATGACCTGGACGATGAAGTGCCGTTCTGAGGGCATTTTCCTGAAAGAAGGATGAGCGCCCCGCCTGGAAGGATGGGGCGTTTTTCTTTTGGTGGTCGGGCGGGATGGCGAAGGTCGATGGCCGGCCCGGTGAACCGCGTTGCTGCGCCGGCGTCGGGACGAGCCTGGCGCGCGTGATCCCCGCGACCGGCAAATATGCGCCAGCCGCCAACAAAACTTACTTTCCCCGGCATTTTGCCCTAGGCGCTTCCCATGCCCCGCCCTTCCCGCCC
>NZ_LTAB01000015.1:0-94235 GCF_001580035.1 Sphingobium sp. 22B
TTCGAGATGCGGTCATTGGGTGCGATTCGCCCCATATTGAGCATCCCCTATCGAGGAGGAAAGCCATGACTGCCTATGCCGCGCTTGATGTTTCTATGGATAAGACGGCGATTTGCGTGATCGACGCCGGTGGCAATATTCTGTTGGAAGCAGTGACGATTAGCGATCCGGAGGCGATCGCCCATTGCCTGGCCCCCTACAGCGCTGAACTCGAACTGGTCGGCTTCGAGGCCGGACCGCTTTCGGAATGGCTTTTTCGCGGCCTCCAGGACGCAGGGATTGAGCCGGTTCTGATGGAGACCCGGCAGGTCCGCGCTGCGCTGTCGGCGATGGTCATGAAGACGGACCGCAACGACGCCCGGGGTATGGCCCAGCTATTGCGCTCGGGCTGGTTCAGGCCGGTGCACGTCAAGACCATTCCCGCCCGCGAGCAGCGTACGTTGCTGGCCGCGCGGTCGACATTGATGCGCCGGCAGAAGGACATCGAGAATAGCGTACGCGGGTTGTTGAAGGGTTTCGGCCTGCGCCTCGGCCGACTGCTGCGGGGCCGTTGGGATGATGCCGTCCGCGACATAGTCTCGGGCAATGCAACGCTTGCCTCCATCATGGAACCCTTGCTCGTTGTGCGCCAAGTATTACGCGCGCAGCTGGCTGTCCTGGATGGGCAGGTCCGGGATATCGTTCGCACCGACGCCGTATGCCGGAGGCTCATGACCGCGCCAGGCGTTGGCGCGATTGTCGCGCTTACCTACCGTGCCGCGGTCGATAATCCTGCCCGCTTTCGATCGTCCAAGTCAGTCGGTCCCTGCTTCGGCCTGACGCCGCGAAAATATCAATCGGGCGAGATAGATCGGAACGGCGGGATCAGTCGTGCCGGTGATCCGGCGGTCAGGGTCGCTCTGTTCGAGGCAGCGCACGTTCTGATGACGCGCGTGGCGAAATGGTCGAAGATCAAGGCCTGGGCAATGAATATCGCCAAGCGCCGCAGCGCGAAGCGCGCCAAGGTCGCGCTCGCCCGCAAGCTTGGCATCATTCTGCACCGGATGTGGGTCGATGAAGCCGACTTCAGGTACGGCCAGCCGGCATAGCCTTCGAGGAGAGAAAAGATGCCCGGATACTCAGCTACGTAGAGGTCCCCTGCGGGTGACCGGCGAGGGGACGATGGTCAGGGACAAGCCGCTGGACGCTTTGGCGATCAACGCCGTTTTCGAGATCGGCTACCCTGATTTTTCCGACCGCATCATGTGACGACCACGCGTCGATCACGGACAGAAGCATGAACCCCAAGTCGATCTACCTTGCAGTCCCGCACCCAATGACAGAAGGTGTCCANGACCGCATCATGTGACGACCACGCGTCGATCACGGACAGAAGCATGAACCCCAAGTCGATCTACCTTGCAGTCCCGCACCCAATGACAGAAGGTGTCCAGCTCCTTGATCTTCATCTTGAGACCGGCCTGATCGAGGCGACGGGATTGGTAGCGCTGGGTCGATCGGTTGATCGGAAATGCGCCGCAGGCCCTCCGTTCGCTCACCTGGTAGTTCGCCCGCAGATAGCCAACGATCTCCCGAGCTCGATCAGGCCTTACATTTTTCGGCGGATGACGTCCTGCAGCATCTCTTTGTCGAGACTGAGGTTTGCCACGAGCCGCTTGAGCCGGACATTCTCCTCCTCGAGCTGCTTCAGCCGCTTCGTCTCCGACGGCATCAGTCCGCCATATTTGCTCCGCCATCGATAGTAGGTCTGAACCGATATGCCGGCTTTGCGGCACACCTCCTCGACGGTCGTACCATCCTCGGCCTGCTTGAGAATGAACGCGATCTGGTGCATGCTGTGATCCGCACGCCCCACATTCAGGACCGCGACGGAGTCCCAATGGTGCTACGCGAAATCATCGCGCGCTTTTGGTATCTGCGGCACGTCTTCGCAAATGGCGGCTATGCTGGCGACAAACTCAGGAAGGCTCTGCGGCGAATGGCGAAATGGACCATCGAAATCATCAAACGGTCAGATACCGCCAAAGGCTTCGAGGTGCTGCCCGGCCGCTGGGTGGTCGAACGGACGTTGGCATGGCTCAACCGAAACCGATGCCTAGCAGAGGACTTCGAGAAAACCATCGCTTCGGCAAAGGCTTGGGTCTTCATCCCGCCCGTTCAAATCGTCATCCGACGTATCGCAAGACTATGAAATCAATCCGCATGATGACGAACCAGGCACTTATGGTAAATCTTCATAAAAATCTGTACCGCGCGATCAGCGATTTGGTCGGCTAGAATGTTGTTTGCGTGTCGCAACTCCAGTATCAACCTTCGATTGAATCCTGAGGTGCAAAGATCAAGTAACAGCATAGCCGCGTCATCCGGATCTTCGTCGTATAAAGAATTAGCTAAAAATAAGGAAACTTGATCTCGAAAATACAAAAATGTATTAGAGTAGAAAATATTTCCTAACTTGGGAATGCGCCGATTGTTGATAATTATAATTCGCTCGATTTCGATGGTGTCATCTCGCATCAAGAAATGGCAAAATCTTTTCGAAGATAAATTCAACATACTGGTTATACTACTACATTCGGAAATATCGAGATCAAGAAAATTTCTAAATAACTGAACTTTCAATTCAATAGCGGCAACAGCAATGTCTTCCTTGTGATCAAAATATTGCCAAAGAGTGCTCTTCGACCCGCCCAATATACTAGAAATATCAGACATAGTGACATTATCGTAGCCACTCTCTAAAAATGCATTCATCGCAACGTTTACGATATTTTTGCGACGCGCACTTTTTTTCAGTTCTCTCTTTGAACTGATTGATAGGACATTTTTTTGCCGCATAAATCCTACATGGCTTCGGATCATCGAAAAAAATGGTGCTCGATAATGTCAGTGACAGATTAAGGAAATTAAGGAAAATTAATCTCTTGATAAGAATATGATTATATTATACTAATTCTAGATATTATTCTTGCCGCTAAGCTTTCTCTAAGTGGCTGTCCTCGCTTAATTTTTCTCCACGTATTATAGCTTATCCCAAGCTCTTTCTGTAACATTGAATCCGTTCTTCCAGTTGAAAAGCGTATAATTTTATCCGCGATATCTTTTGGCAATTTCACCATCTTACATTGTGAACTCATATCGAAATCTTCCGAAGATTACTGCTAAAGCTATAATATAGATCGGTATTTCTCTGGAATATTTAGCTATATTGCATAACTTTTCATATCGGGTAGACAAGATATCGCGGGAGTACTGACGTATCCAATTCGGCACGGCGGGACAGAAACTTGGCCCGACCATCGCCCGAAAGCCGAACCATATCGAGATAGCGACCTGCGGCAAGAATTTGAGTGACCCCGGTATCCATCGGCGTCATGAAAACCGAAAAGTTGGACATGGCCTCTGCTGTGCTGGCATCGACCTGCCGATGGCTGACCCGCTGAACGAAATGGCGAGTGCGGTAGTCCTGAAAGGTCCCTGCCCAGATCTCTGTGACATAAGTGACGCGATCTTCCAGTCGCGCCCTACAATCGTCGAACATGAAGCCGAGTTCGAGGTTATGTTCTGTGTTCTCGGCCGCACGGCAGTAATAAGATGCCTGTTCTTCCTCGGCATAGTTAGTGAGCCAGCCTGTCATGTCTTTGCTGTCGAGCGCGTTGGCGTCCGCCAGCAGCAGGCGGTCAAGAGCGCATTCCAGTTTGGTGGGCGAAAGCATCATGCTTGTGCCCTTTCGAATCCCATCACCGAGCGGTAATATTCCCAGCGCGGAAGGTTACCGCTTTCATCGTTCTGCGAAAACTCGGACTCGAGCTTGGCAGGATCACGCACGCCTTTCTGGAAGATCGCATTGCCAGGCGTGTGGCTGCCGATGTGGATCCGGTGGAAGATCGAAGCGTCTTCCATGCTAATTAAACCGCATGGACCCAGTAAATTGGAGCTTTGCCGTAACCGGTGGCGAAGCATGTCCGCATCGTCGTTCTGGTGGGCGAAATAGGCGTAGTGGACCTCGGTCGTTTCGGCATCGATTGGGGTCGCGAAGCGCAGGTTTATGACGTCGAGATGTTTGGTTGAAACGAAAGTCGGGAACAACTGGACGATGCGTGACCCGACTGATGGATCCTGCCCTTTGAAGGCAATCAGATCCTTATCTTTTAGAACGCTGGGACCGCTCGCCACGGAGAGTGCCGACTCGAAACAGACATGGCCGCGTTTCGTGGCGGTATACTGCCGCCCTTTGCCGCCCTGCCAATTGAGCATCTTGAATGCCGCGTGGAGCAGCGGGGCATGGTAGCCGTCGTTGTCGTTGTAACCCTTCCAGTTGCTGTCATAGCGAACCTTCTGATAGCCCAGCAGTTTAAGGCGACCGTCGCCCGCCATCAGTTCGCGCAGGGTTTCTCCTGCTTCGCCGAGAAACTGGTCAAGGGGTTCTGTCTCAGCCGAGAACGTCACGAATATCAGGCCGTAGAACAGATCGAAGCGCGGCTGCCCCAAGGGGTAGTCCGCCTTGTCGAAACCGGGTACGAATTCGCGCGGGTTGGGACATCCAACAAGCTCGCCCTTGGCACTGAACAGCCAACGGTGATAGGGGCATTCGAACTCGGTTTTGTTACCCATTACCGCAGTTTCGAGCTGGTTGCTGCGATGCGAGCAGGCATTGTAAAACACGCGAACCTCGCCCCCTTCATCCCGCGAGATCAACAGCGGGATTCCTGCGAGGCGGATCGTCCGGAAATCGCCTGGGTTGGGCAACTCGCTTTCGTGCGCAACCGGATGCCATTCCGGGCCGTGAAATATCCGCTTGATCTCTTCCAAGTAGAGATCCGATCGCGTAAAGGCCGCCTTGGGAACTTCGTTATAATTCTTCGGCCAGGTCAAGGTCGCGTCAGCCATCCTCTTGCTCCCGCATTTCCAGTGATCGTTTATCTGACCGTCTTCAACGCTCTGTTTCGAGCGCTTTGCCCAGTTCGGCCCACATCCGGCCCGAATTACGCGCGCCTTCGAGATAGCTTTCGGGACATAAGTGATAGGGTGGACGGCAAGGTCCGGCGTTCATCCATCCACCGGCGGTCATCCGCGCCTTTTCCAGCGGAATGTTGTAGGTGGAGAATTCCTTGAAGCTGCCATTGGGAAACAGCGTTGCTGCCGTGGGCGCGAGCCGCCCCATGAAGGTCTTGGCCTTGCTCCAGTCGCCGGTGGCGCGGGCCTGTGCGACGAGATCGCGCAATGTCGTACTGACGAGAGGATGGCAGACCGCGCCGCTTGTCCAGAAGGCATCGACCGAATCGTCCATCCGCGCCGCGCCATAGTAATCGAAGTCGATCGGCAGCAGCTTGATCCGCCCCTTGATTGCGGCCAGATCGGGCAGCAGTGTGCCAACACCGATATACTTGGCAGTAACAACTTGGGGGATTTCGGCGACCTGACCCCAGAAATGGCGCGGGAAATCGAACTTGAATGCTTCGGGATTGGCATAGATTGCAATATTGATATCGGGCACCGCCTCAGCGACATCCTTGTAGAACTGGACCGCGACATCGACGCTCGGCGCGCACCACATCGGTACGCCCAGCATCGTCCCGGTCGCGCCGATATCGACTGCCTCGCGGGTCAGCGCGATGGTGTCGCGGGTGTTGATACAGGTTGTGCCGACAAACACCGGAACCCGGCCCGCTGCGGCATCTACGATAGTCTTCATAAAGACGAGCTTTTCGTCAAGCGTCATGGTCGCGGCCTCGCCCAGCGTTCCCATACTCAGGATGCCGTCGACTCCGGCCTCGATCAGGCCGTTGACCATGCGGGCTGCTTCGTCGACATTAACCGTATCAGTGGCGCGCCAATCGGTAGCACCTTCCTTGGCGGGCGTCGGCACGATCGCCCAGGCACCCTTTATATCAGCAGCAGTCAGCAGTTCACGCGCCACGCAACATCTCCCAAAGATTTTCAATCATTAGCCAATATGTAACGCATTGCCCACGGGCTTGGCAAGGGAGGAATGCGGATTTATGAAGCCGAATGTGACTAGGATTGCACCCTTCCGGCCGGACGGGTGCGGGTTTGGAGAAATCAGAGATGACAGACGCAAACGTAAGATTTGCAGGCAAGATCGCGATTGTCACGGGAGCAGCCCAGGGCATCGGCTTTGCTACGGCCCAGCGCCTAGGGCGAGAAGGCGCCACAGTCGTCGTTGCCGATCGTGCAGAACAGGCGACACTGGATGCGGTTGCGCGACTTATGGCCGAATCTGTCGACGCTCACCCCGCCATCCACGACCTCGAGCAACAGGCTGGAGCCGCTGCCCTGTACAACGCTGTAAGCGATAAATTCGGGCGGATCGACGTGGCCGTCCATAATGTCGGTGGCACGATCTGGGCCAAGCCTTATTGGGAATACACCACCGAAGAAATCGTCGCCGAAATTAATCGCTCGTTGTGGCCGACGCTGTGGTGTTGCCATGCAGTGCTGCCCCACATGCGCGCGGCGGGTCGCGGCGCGATCGTCAACATCGGCTCGGTGGCAACGCGCGGGGTCAATCGCGTGCCCTACGCGGCTGCGAAAGGTGGCGTGGCGGCGCTGACCGCTGCGTTGTCGCTGGAACTGGAGGATTGTGGCATCAGGGTAAATTGCGTGGCTCCTGGCGGGGTCAACGTGACCCGTGTCACCCCGCGTAATACCGCTCCGCATTCCGACGCGGACCGCAAGGGCTTTGGCGAGGTGATGGAGCAGACCTTGCGCGATACCCCGCTGGGTCGCTTCGGCGAGCCCGAGGAACTGGCCGCCGCGATCTGCTTTCTAGCCGCCGACGAGGCGTCCTACATCACCGGCCAAACCCTCTACGTCGCAGGTGGCGGGATCGGCTGATCCCGCCCGCCTTACGAGCCTAACCAGCCTGCTTGAGGATATCGCGGAGCGACACATCGGCATCGGCCAGCTGCGCGGCCTGGGCATTGGCTCGGCGCTCGATCAGCCGTTTGCCGATGCCCATGTCTGGGGCGCGGTTGACAGTCAGGATGCCCTCGATCATCTCGCCTGACTGGAAGAATGCGGTAAACTGGTTGCTTGCCATGTCTCCACGCAGGGTTACCTCGGCTTGCACCGGGATATGGCCGCAGAACTGGATATTGAGATCGAACTGGTCGCTCCAGTACCACACCGGCTTGCAGTAATCGACGCCCTGCCCGAGCACGGCGAGCGCCGCGGCCTGAGCCTGATCGGCAGCATTCTGGTAGGTTTCCTGGCGGATATGGCCGCCGAAGAAGCTCTCCTGTTCGGCCACGTCGCCGGCGGCAAAGACATTCTCATTGCTGGAGCGGCACCGCCGATCGACGATGATGCCGTTATTGGTGACGATGCCTGCGTCCCGGGCTAGGCTGATTTCCGGCACTATCCCGACCCCGACTACCACGGCATCGCAATCCACCAGTGATCCGTCATCGAGTTCGACCTGCGTCACCCGCCCGTCAAGCACCTTCATCGCGTTCACGCCGCGTCCGAAGCGGGTGTCGACGCCGCGCTGGCGATGTTCCTCGCCCAGCCATTGCCCGAACTGCGGCCCGAGCGCGCGAATCATAGGCGCGGCAAGCGGTTCGATCGCGGTCACTCGGCACCCCAGCTTGACCGCGCTGGCCGCGACTTCAGCCCCGATCACACCCATGCCGATGATGACGATCCGGGCGCCGTCCCTGAGGTCCGTCGCCATCCGGGTGGCATCGTCCCGGGTGCGCAGGTAATGCACGTTGGCGGCGTCGGCACCCTCCATGTTGAGCTTGCGGGCGGAACCACCGGTGGTCAGCAGGATGCGGTCGGCTTGGACCAGGTCTCCGCCCGTCAGGCGCACAGCGCTCGCCGCCAGGTCGAGCGCTTCGGCACGCGTGCCAAGCCGCATTTCGATGCGGTTGGCGGCGTACCAGGCCTCGTCATGAAGGAAGAAATTGTCCGGTACATTGGCCGGATCCCACAACACCTCCTTGGACAGGGGCGGGCGCTCGTAGGGCCGCCACGGTTCTTCGCCGATAAGGGTGATCCGGCCATCGAAGCCAGCCTGGCGCAAGGACTCCACCGCGCGGCCACCCGCAAGATTTGCTCCGACCACGGCTACCGATTTCATGCGATTCTCCCAACTTTGCGTGCTTTCCCGGTCTTATTGCCGGAAGGCGCACCTCCCTATAGACCTTCTTTGCACAATATGCAATGCGTTGCGAGAGTTAACGCGCGCTAGGCGGATTCCTGGATTTCCATTTTTTCAAGACGCAAGGCGAGCTGCCGACGGGTAAAGCCTAAGGTGCGCGCCGCGCGAGCAACGTTGCCCCCACTTGCATCAAGGGCCTCGCGGATCACCAGCCCTTCCATTTCCAGCAGGCTTCCGCCCTCATCGACGATCAGATCCAGCATCTGGCGCACCAAGTTGGCGCGACTACCAACATTGTCAACGGCGCTGATCCTGCCATCGTTGGTCATGCACATCGCCGGCTTCAATTCGAGGCCGTCGGTTTCCAAGAACAGGTGTCTGACGTCGATCGCTCGTCCGTCGTCCGCCAACAGCACGGCGCGTTCCACCATTCGCTCAAGTTCGCGCACATTGCCCGGGAAATCGTAAGCCAACAGCGCGTTAATCGCCCGCGGAGTGAAGCCCGATACTGTTCGGCCATGGCGCAGGGCATAACGCAGACGGAAGTGTTCCAGCAGCACCGGAATGTCCTCGCGGCGCTGGCGCAGCGGCGGCACCCGGACCGGTAAAGTCGATATCCGGTAGAACAAGTCGGCACGAAACGTGCCTTCCCGCACCGCCTCGTTAAGTTCCACATTCGATGCTGCGATCAATCGGACATCCACCTTGATCGTCCGCGTATCGCCGACCCGCTCGAACTCACCTTCCTGGACAGCGCGCAGAATCTTCGATTGTGCAAGTGGCGACAGTGTCGATATCTCGTCCAGGAACAGCGTGCCGCCATTGGCCAGCTCGAACCGACCGGGCCGGGCGGCAACCGCGCCAGTATAGGCCCCCTTGGCCACGCCGAACAGCTCCGATTCGATCAGCCCCTCAGGGATCGCCGCGCAGTTGAGCGCGATGAACGGCTCCGCCTCGCGCGTGCTCAGCCGATGAGCGAGCTTGGCCAGCACTTCCTTGCCGACCCCGGTCTCGCCCATTAACAGCAGCGTCGCATTGCTCGCTGCGGTGCGTTCGATCATGGTCTTGGCTGAGAGGAACGCTGCCGATATCCCAATCACCGTTTGGCCCGCATCATGCCACGTTTCGGACAGGACCAGCGGCGTCGCGGCCAATTCGAGGTCGTCCAACTGATCCCATTCGGGTTTTGGTTTGGCGTGAAGTACGCAGGCAGCATCGCCTCGCCCCGCACATTCCACTTCGCGCATGATGATCGGTTGTCCCGCGAAGGTTGTGGCAAAGCCGCTTGCAAAGCCGGTCTGCATCCAGCACACCGGATCGGTGCTGTGCCCCATCGCGTTGAGATGGATCGCCGCCTCCATCGAATCGTGGACCGTGAACCGGCCTTCGAAATGCCCCCGCGAGGGATCGTTTTCAAGAGTTTCGATCTGGGTCCAGCCGAACCCGGTCAAGGCGTGTGCCTGCGGTCCGACCGCGAATGCTTCGAGATAATCACCATCCGGGCGCAATTTCTTCGCGCCGATCGCGCACCGTGCGCCTTCGGCAAAACCGACACCCCAGAAGAACCGGCTGGCCGCTTCTAGCCCCAATTCGGCCACCAGGCGGCTGCGCCAGCTGGCCAGGGCCGCTTGGCTGAGCAGTACGCAGCGTTCACCGTCATGCCAGATCCGGCCCATTTCCGGTGAGAACAGCAGCTTGCTGGCAAGGTCGGCGTATCCTGGGAGCGTCTCCATCCGGTCAGCTTATCAGATTCGTAACTTCCGGCCCAGACTTAAGCCTCGACATTTACATATACGTCGATCTGCACGGTGCCTCGCCGTGGGATTGACCAACCGGACTGCGGTAAATCGGCCCGAAAACGATATTGGCACGATTCGTGCTTATAACTGTCCCGACAAGAAAAATCGATGGCGGCTTTAGCCATGCTGTTGGGAGAGGATCAAATGAACGACAACATTGCCGATCTGGTTGATTCACGCACCGGGCGCCAATCGCGCTCGATCTACGCGAGCGAAGACATCTATCGGCAGGAACTTGAGCGGATCTTCGGGCGCTGCTGGCTGTTCCTGGTCCACACCAGCCAGATTCCGAAGCCGGGCGACTATTTCCGCACCTTCATGGGCGAAGACGATGTGATCGTGATCCGCCAGAAGGACGGGTCGATCAAGGCGTTCCTTAACAGCTGCACCCACCGCGGGAACCGGATCTGCCGCGCCGATCGCGGCAATGCGCGCGCCTTCACCTGCAACTATCACGGCTGGTCTTTTTCCCCGGACGGCGCGCTCGCCGGGGTGCCGCTGGAAAGCGAGGCCTATTTCGGCGAACTCGACCGCACCAAGTTCGGCCTGATCCCGGTGACGAAAGTGGCCGAGTACAAGGGCCTGGTGTTCGGCTGCTGGGATGCCAATTCGCCCAGCCTCGATGACTATCTGGGCGATGCCAAGTTTTTCCTCGATGTCTGGCTGGATGCCATGCCGGGCGGATCGGCACTGCTCGGCGAGACGCAGAAGATGGTGCTGGGCACCAACTGGAAGCTGCCAGTCGAGAACGTCTGCGGCGATGGCTATCACCTGGGCTGGGCACATGCCGGCGCGATGGCAGCAGTCCAGTCGATGGACCTCACCGGGCTCAGCGTCGGCAATTCCGGGGTCGATCTCGATGGCGGGCTGTCGGTCGCCGGCATGAACGGGCACATGGTCTTGAGCGCGCTCGACGGCGTTTCCGGCTACGCCTTCTATCCTGATCCCAAGCCGATCCTCGAATACCTAGAGGCCAACCGCCAGACGGTGATCGACCGTCTGGGCGAAGTGCGCGGCAGGCAGGTGTGGGGTGCGCAGGTCAACATAACCATTTTCCCCAACCTGCAACTGCTGCCCGGGCTCAACTGGTTCCGGGTCTATCATCCAAAGGGTCCCACCCAGATCGAACAGTGGACCTGGGCCATGGCCGAAAACGACATGCCCGAGGCGGTGAAAGCGCAGATTCTCGAAAACCAGTGCCTGACCTTCGGCTTGGCGGGCCTTTTCGACAACGACGATGGCGACAATCTGACCGCCTGCACCGAACAGTCGCGCGGCTGGCGCACGGCGCAGATGGATGTCTACACCAACATGGCGCTGGGCCGCTCGGGCAAGCGCGAGGGCTTCCCCGGCGATATCGCCTCCGGCTTGGTAAGCGAACACAACCAGCGCTATTTCTACCGCCGCTGGCAAGAGCACATGATGGCGGAAACCTGGGCCGAAGTGCCCACGTACAACATTAACTCGCTGACCGACGAGGAGGCCGAGCATGCTTGACCGACCGCTTGCCCCTCCCCCGGTGGAGGTGATCGTTGCAGTTACCCAGGCACTCCACCGCGAAGCCCGGCTGCTCGACAACGAAGATCTCGACGGCTGGCTGGCCATGCTTGGCAAAGACGTCAGCTATCGCCTGGAACTGAAGAGCCGAAGGTTCCGCGCTGACCGTTCGCCGCCTTTTCCACTTGGCCCAGGGGTAATCTTCAACGAGGATCTGGGTAGGCTGAAAATGCGGGTGGATCGCCTGAAATCCGGCTTCGTCTGGGCCGAAGATCCGCCCAACTACATCCGCCGCGCTGTCTCCAACGTCGAGGTGCTGGCCACCCGGGCCGATAACGAGGTGCGGGTCCATTCGGTGCTGGGGATGCACCGCAATCGGATCGATGGCACCACCCGCCTGCTCACCGCCGGACGCACTGACCTCTGGCGCAGCGAAGGCAGCGCTTGGCTGCTGGCCGCGCGCGAAATCGTGCTGGACCATTCCGTGCTGCCGGACAGCAACCTCAACGCCTTTTTCTGAACAAGCCTGACGGGAGAGAACAATCATGCGCTTCGAACGGATCGGTCGCGAACCGGATTATTCACGCTACATGGACCTCAAGGAAGGCTGGCTTGACCGCCGGATCTTTTCGGATGCGGACATCTACGAGGAGGAGCTGTACCGCATCTTCGCGCGGTCGTGGCTGTTCGTTGCCCACGAAAGCCAGATCCCAAACAGCGGGGACTTCCTGACGACCCACATGGGTGAAGACGCGGTGATCGTCGCGCGCCAGCCCGACGGTTCGATCCGGGTCATGCTCAATTCCTGCCCGCACCGCGGCAATAAGGTGTGCTTCGCCGATGCCGGGAACACCCGTCGGTTCGTCTGCAATTACCACGGCTGGGCGTTTGACACCGCCGGCGACCTCAAGGGCATGCACGAGGAATATTGCTACGACGCGGGCGATATCGACTTCAAGAACCATGGCCTCAAGAACGTCGCCAAGGTCGGCAACTACAAGGGCTTGGTGTTCGCCACCTTCAACAGCGATGCGCCGAGCCTGGAAGCCTGGCTAGGCGATTTCCGGTGGTATCTCGACATGATCCTCGACAACGAGGAAGGCGGCACCGAATTCATTGGCGGCTGCATCAAGTCGGTGATCAGCGCGAACTGGAAGTTCGGGGTCGAGAACTTCATCGGCGACGCTTATCACGCCGGCTGGACGCATGATTCGGGCACTCGGTCGATGAACAACGGCCAGCCGTTCCCGCCGATCGACATGGATAATTCCTATCACGCCAGCGTGAACGGCCACGGCTGGGAATTCGGCACCGAAGGCGTGGGCGACCTCTTCCTGCTCGGGCGCCCCAAGGTGATGGACTATTACAACAAGATCCGCCCGAAGATGGCAGAACGCCTGGGCGAGATGCGCTCGAAGATCTTCGGTTCGGTCGCCTCGGCATCGATCTTCCCCAACGTCTCGTTCCTGCCGGGCATTTCCACCTTCCGCCAGTGGCAACCCAAGGGGCCAATGCAGTTCGAATTGAAGACCTGGGTGATCGTCAACAAGAACATGCCCGACGACATCAAGGAGGAAGTGACCAAAGGCGTGATGCAGACCTTTGGCCCCGGTGGCACCTTCGAGATGGATGACGGCGAAAACTGGGAAAACTGCACCACCGTCAACCGCGGCGTCGTCACCCGGCACGAGCGCCTGCACTATCGCTGCGGGATCGGCCGCCAGATCGAACACGATACCCTGCCGGGCATCGTCTATCGCGGCCAGTACAACGACGCCAACCAGCGCGGCTTCTATCAGCGCTGGCTCGACATGATGACCCATGACGAATTCGGCAAGATGCCGGCACGGCCCGAACCGCAGCTGGGCAATGTGGGCGAAACCCGCGATCTTCCTGGCCTGTTCGCGCTCTGAGAGGAACTACAGCTATGACCGACACCGCAACCCTCGAGCGCACATGTGAAGGGACTACCGCATCGCTCGAACTGACCCACGCGCTGACCCAGACGCTGTATCGCGAAGCACGGCTGCTCGACGATGAACACTACAAGGCCTGGGCCAGCATGCTGGCGGAAGACCTGCATTACCACATGCCGGGGATCGAAACCCGCTATCGCCGCGACAAGACCGAGCAGGTGACCGACCTGACCCGGATGGCCTATTACAACGACAGCAAGCCCGAAATCCTCAAGCGGCTTTCTCGGCTCGAGACCGGAACGGCCTGGTCGGAGGATCCGGCGACGCGCTACACCCATATCATCACCAACGTCGAGGTGGAGCTTACCGAAAAGGCCGACGAGTTCCGAGTCTATTCGAACTTCTATGCTTATCGCAATCGCAACGAACGCGACGAGGATTCGCTAATCGGCAACCGTATCGATATCTGGCGTCAGGTCGGCAACAGCTTTCAACTGGTCAAACGCCGAGCGATCCTCAAGCACAATGTAATGTTGAGCAAGAACCTCAACATCTACGTTTAGTCTATCCACCTTTATAAATAGTAATGATAAAACACGAGGGAGAATGCCAAATGACAAACCGATTGATGTATTTCAGGAAAGCCGTCCTGCGCGCCAGCGCCTCGGCGATCGTAGTATCTACCGGGCTTGTGCCGATGACGGCGCATGCGCAGGATGCAGCAGCAAGCGAGCCTCAGGCCGAGGAGCAACGGGCCGGCGGTCTAGGTGAAATCATCGTGACTGCGCGCAAGCGGTCTGAGAACCTGCAGGAAACGCCGGTCGCGATCACCGCTATGAATGCCGAGATGCTCGAAGCGCGCGAAGTCAACAACGTCGCCCAGGTGGCCAAGTTCGCGCCCAACGTGAACATGTCGCCGGTTGCCAACATCTCCGGTTCCAGCGCCACGATCACCGCGTTCATCCGCGGCGTCGGTCAGACCGACTTCAACATTACCGTGGATACCGGCGTGGGCATCTATGTCGATGGCGTCTATGTCGCCCGCTCGGTCGGTGCGCTGCTCGACATGACCGACATCGCTGATGTGCAGATCCTGCGCGGGCCGCAGGGCACGTTGTTCGGCAAGAACACCATCGGCGGCGCGATCGTCGTCAATTCCGTCCAGCCGCAACACGAATTTGACCTGAAGCTCGAAGCGGCGACCGGCCGGTTCAACCGCGCCGATTTCAAGGGCATGATCAACGTGCCGCTGAGCGACAATCTCGCAATGCGCGCGGTTGCTTCCTATGAAACCCGCGACGGCTACCAGAAGCGTTTGTTCGACGGCGGCCGCCAGGGCAACAAGGACAGCTTCGGCGGACGCATTGCGTTCAAGTGGGAGCCGACCGATAAGCTGACCGTCAGCCTCAGCGGGGATATCAACATCCGCCGCGAAGAGCAGACGGCCATTTCGCTGCTCGAACTGCAGGACCAGAACGTGCCGCTGCGCTTCGTCGATATCCCGAACAGCGCGACGACACCCGGCGGCCCCAACCGCCAGATCGCTGCGCCCAGCTCGATGTATTTCTGGAACAAGATCCGCGTCACCGATGGCAGCTGTGGAGCACCTTGGGGCGGGTTTGGCGTTCCGGGTACCCTTGCGCCGACCGGCAACCCGGCCTGCGCCAGCACCCGCTGGATCACTGGCGACATCGACACCACCTGGGCTGGCGGCGTCAACCGGTCGGACTTCGATCTATGGGGCACGAACCTCACCCTCGATTACGATTTCGGCGATTTCAGCCTGAAGTCGATTTCGGCCTACCGCGACCAGAGTTCGCACATGGAATACGATTTCGACGGCACTCCGCATACGATCCTGCGGATCGCAAGCGATATCGATGTGTGGCAGGCCTCGCAGGAACTGCAGTTTACCGGAAGCCTGATGGATGGCCAGGTGAAGTTCGTTCTGGGCGGCTATTATCTCAAGGAAAAGGGCACTGACTACACCCCGATGGAATTCGGGTTTGCCCAGTTCTTTACTGGCGGCGACATCGACAACGACAGCTATGCCTCATACCTGCAGGCCACCTTCAAGGTGACCGACCGGTTCTCGATCACGCCGGGCATCCGCTACACTAACGAGACCAAGCGGTTCGACCCGTCTGTGCAGACGATCTTCAACGACCGCTCGCAACTCGATCCAGTGCTGGCATCGGTCTATCCGCAGGGCGCATTCGTCGCGTTCAGCCAGTGCCTCGTCGGACAGGCAAACCCGGCGGCCAACCTGTTCCCGTCAGGCCCGCTGGCCGGTTTCCCGCTACCGAACTGCACGCCTTCGGCGACCAACCCGGGCGGCAACCACACGATGCCGGCCATCGAGGTTTCGGCCAAGGCCAAGGAGTGGACCCCGGCGATCTCGGCGGACTACAAGATAACCGACAATTCGCTGATCTATGCGTCCTATTCGAAAGGCTTCAAGAACGGCGGGTTCAGCCAGCGCATCTTCCCAGCTGAAATCGCGACCCCCTCGTTCACGCCGGAATTCGTCGAATCCTACGAAATCGGCCTGAAGAACGAACTGTTCAACCGGCGCCTGCGCCTGAACATCGCGGCGTTCCTTTCCGATTACAGCGACATGCAGATCACTGTGAACGAAGGGATCGCTCCGAAGGTTCGCAACGCCGGTGCCGGCCGGATCAAGGGCTTCGAGATCGAAGGCGAAGCTGCCCCGATCGAACAGGTTCGCGTGAACTTCGGCGTGGGTTATCTCGATGCCTACTACACCAAGATCGATCCGAGCGCGGCGCCAGTCACGCTGGATTCGAAGTTCGCCTTCGTTCCCAAGTGGACAGCTTCGGCCGCGATCAACGCCGACGTCTATGAAGGCAGCATGGGCAAGCTGACCCTGCGCGGCGATTGGTCCTACCAGAGCGGCACCTTCAAGGATGCAGTCAACAGCCCGCAACTGTTCCAGCCCGCGTACAGCGTGTTCGGCACCAGTGCCTCGTTCACCGACAGGAGTGAGCACTTCACCCTGACTGCGGGCGTCACGAACCTGACCGACAAGCGCTATCTGCAGGGCGGCTATGTCGATCTCAACGTCGGCGGCGCCGCAACGGCCAGCTTCTCGCGTCCGCGCGAATGGTTCCTCAAGCTCGCCTACAAGTACTGATGAAGGCCCGAGGGCGGCGGACCGCCACCGCCCTCACCCTTGCCTCGACGGGCAAGGCCAGAACAGAATAACTAAGGAGAAATCCGATGGACGGACTGCGCTATTTTCTCATTCCGGTCATGACCTTGGCGGGCGTTATCGGATTCATGCTCGGCGGCAGCTACGTCTGGCTGGGCGCGGCGACCTTTCCGGTGTTGATGACGCTGGATATCCTGCTGCCGGCGGACCACAAGATGCGCGCGCAGGGCACGGCACTGCTTGGCGATTTCGCCATGTACCTCCAGCTCCCGTGCATGATCCTGCTGGTCTGGGCCTTTGCCCGATCGGTTGCGACCGCGATCAACCCGATCACCGGCGCCGACAATTCAAGCTGGCAACTGGCCGGATCGCTGCTCAGCCTGGGTTGGCTCTCGGCGGTGCCGACCCTGCCGGTGGCGCATGAGCTGATGCACCGCCGCCACTGGTTTCCTCGCTATGTCGCCAAGTGTCTGAGCGCGTTCTACGGCGACCCCAATCGCGATATTGCCCATATCGTCACCCACCACGTCCATCTCGACACGGCCAAGGATAGCGATACCCCTCGGCGCGGGCAGACCATCTACAGCTTCGTGTTCCAGGCGAGTTGGGGTTCCTACAAGGATACTTGGGAAAAGTCGGCCGAAATCCTCCGCAAGCTTGGCCATGCTTCGCTGGGATGGCGCAATCCGGTGTGGCTACTGCCGCTCTTATCGGGCAGTATCATCGTCTTTGTGGGCTTGACGGCAGGCCTTGGCGCGGCGCTGACCGCTGTCGGCGCGATGGTAATGGCCAAGATGTTCGTGGAGGGGTTCAACTACTTCCAGCACTATGGCCTGATCCGGGTCGAAGGGGCGCCGATCGAGCTCCATCACGCCTGGAACCACCTTGGCGCGATCGTCCGGCCGATCGGTGCGGAAATCACCAACCACATCAACCATCACCTTGACGGGCATATCCCCTTCTATGCGCTGAAGCCCGAACCGCAAGCGCCGCAGATGCCCTCACTGTTCCTGTGCTTCGCCGCCGGACTGATCCCGCCGGTCTGGTTCCGCTTCATCGCGCAACCGCGCCTCAAGGACTGGGACGAACGTTTCGCCACCCCCGGCGAACGCAAGCTGGCGGATCAGGCCAACGCACAGGCTGGCTGGCCGCGCTGGCTGGCCAGCACTTGAACGCCAGGCCAATCGTCCACCCTCATTCGGGCGACAATCTGCAACTGCAGATTCCGCCCGCCCATTTCGGAAAAACCCGACAATGTTTTCTTTCCTGCGCAAATCCAAGATGAACACCGTAACCGTGGAAGGATCGCCGACCACGCTTGACATACCGGCGGGCAAGACACTTCTTGAAGCGATGCTGGACGCGGGTCTGGCCATGCCGCACGATTGCAAGGTTGGCTCGTGCGGTACCTGCAAGTTCAAGCTCGTGTCTGGCAAGATCGGCGAATTGAGCCCGTCGGCCCTTGCACTTGAGGGCGACGAACTGCGCAGCGGCTTTCGCCTCGCCTGCCAGGCCATTCCGCGCTCGGATCTGACAATCGCGGTTGATGCGCCACTCTCGCAAGGGATCGCCATTGCTACATATCGCGGCACCATCGTCGCCGCACAACGGCTATGCGAGGATATAATCGGGCTGACCATCGAACTGGATCGGCCACTGGCCTTCACTCCCGGACAATACGCTGATCTGACCGCTCCCGGCATCGAAGGTGCACGCAGTTATTCATTCGCCTTCGCGACGGTTGGTGAACCCACCCAGCAACTGCATTTTCACATCCGGCACGTTCCGGGCGGCGCATTTACCGACTGGCTGTTCTGCACCGATCGCACCGGAATGGAGCTGAAGGTTACCGCCCCCTATGGGCAATTCGCCCTCAAGGACAGCACTGCCCCCATTCTTTGCATCGCCGGGGGTAGTGGTCTAGCGCCGATCATCTCGATTCTGGAGCAGGCGCTCGACCGGGGCGCAGACCGGGCGGTGCACCTGCTGTACGGTGCGCGCCGTAAGTCCAATCTCTATGCCCTCGACAAAATTGCGGCCCTTCGTCAACGCTGGATGGCCCCTTTCGAATTCGTCCCGGCCTTGTCGGATGAAGAGCCAGACAGCGACTGGGCAGGAGCGCGTGGGCTGATCACCGAGCAGATTGCGGGCGTTGCAGACCTGGCGGCGCACGAAGCCTATCTGTGTGGCCCACCGGCGATGATCGACTTTGCCGAAGCGCAATTGCTTGCCGCCGGCCTCTCACGTTCGGTCATTTCGGCCGACCGCTTTCTTGATCGCAGCAATCGCACGTAAAAAAAGACGGGCGCTCGACGAATCGAGCACCCGCCAAGGGTGGAGAGATCTAAGCCGCTTCAGCTTCCGGGGCGTTTGCCGATGCCGATTCCACCGTCGCTGAGCAAAACCGTTCCTGTCATGTAGGCCGAGTCCCGACGCGAGGCGAGCAAGGCATAGAGGCCGGAGTGATCATCCGGTTCGGCGATCCGCGCGAGCGGCGTCATCCCGGCAATCATCGCGTCGAGCCCTTCCATATCTTCCATGTGAACATCGGCTGTTCCGCCCGCATGGGTACCGCCCAGCGGCGTTCGGGTGCCGCCTGGCGCCACGCCGTTGACCCTGACGTCGGGGGTTAGTTCCCAGGCGAGCTGGCGGATCAGGCCCAGCACGGCGTGCTTCGACGCCACATAGGGCGTACCGCCACCGCCGGTGTAGAAGCTTGAAGTCGAGGCAGTAAAGATGATGCTGCCCTTGGTCTTACGCAACTCCGGAATTGCGGCACGGGCGCCAAGGAAGTAGCCCTTTACGTTGACGCCGAAGATCTCGTCCAGCGTTTCCGAGAGCTTTTCGGGTTCCATGTCCGCAAGCGGGGTCATGAAATCCCAGATCCCGACATTGCCGACGAACACGTCAAGCTTGCCGAATGCAGCCACGGTTGCGACGACTGCCTTTTCGTTGTCGACATAATTGCGGACATCGCCCTCAATCACGACTACTGCGTTGCCATGCCGCGTACGCACCAAGTCGGCCTGAGCGGCATCCCTGACCAGGACGCCAACCTTGGCACCTTCTTCGATAAAGCGCGCGACGACCGCCTCACCGATCCCTGTGGCGCCGCCGGTTAGCAGCGCCACTTGTCCTTCGAGCCTTGCAGTCACATCGTTCCTCCCGAAGATCGCGGGTTCTCGATCACTGATCGAACATCCCGACGCGGCCTTCCTGAAGGTTGACCACGACCGACTTTGTCTGGGTGTAGTGGTTCAGCACTTCATGGCTGAATTCACGCCCGAAGCCGCTCTGCTTGTAACCGCCCAGCGGCATGTTGGCCTTAAGGTTGTAGTAGCGGTTGATCCAGACCGTGCCGGTTTCAAGCTGACGCGCGATCCGGTGGGCGCGGGCAAGATCCTTGGTCCACACGCCGCCGGCCAGGCCGTAGGTGGTGGCATTGGCCTGCTGCATCATGTCGGCTTCGTCGTTCCAGCTGATTACAGTGGTCACCGGCCCGAAGATCTCCTCCTGCGCGATGCGCATTGTGTTCTTCACATTGGTGAACACCGTCGGCTTGATGAAGTTGCCACCCGCCAGATTTGCAGCATCGGCGCGGGTGCCGCCGGTCAAAACTTCGGCCCCTTCCTCGGTTGCGAGCTGCAGGTAGCTTTCTACCTTGTCGAACTGCATCTTCGACGCCTGGGCGCCAAGCTGGGTTGCCATATCGAGGGGATCGCCCTGGCGGATGCCTTCAAGCGCGGTTTTGAACTTGGCCAGGAACTCGTCCTGGATCGACTGGTGCAGGAACAGGCGCGAACCGGCCAGGCAGACCTCACCCTTGTTGAGCACAGTCGACATCGTAGCGCTTTCCACCGCCGCGTCGATATCGGCATCGCCGCACACGATGTGCGCCGACTTGCCGCCCAGCTCGAGCGTCTGCGGGATGATGTTTGCGGAGGCATACTGGATAATACGGCGGGCAGTGGCGATCGAACCGGTGAATGCTACCTTGGCGACATCGGGGCTGGTGACCAGCGCCTCGCCCACATCCGCACCATAGCCGGTGACGACGTTGATCACACCCGGCGGCAGCAGATCGGCCATTTCCACGAAGAATTCGATCACCGAAAGACAGACCGTCTCGGCCGGCTTCAGAACGACAGTGTTGCCCGATGCCAGCGCTGGTGCGATTTTGCACGCCATCATCAACATCGGTACGTTCCACGGGATGATCTGCGCGCAGACACCGAGCGGTTCGCGGTGAACGATGCCGATCGCATCGGGATAATCGAGCGTCTGGCCATGCAGGCCATAGGCCGCGCCAGCGAACAGCTCGAACTGACCGATAGTCTGGGTCATGTCGAAGAACATCGATTCGCGCATCGGCTTGCCGTTGTTCAACGTTTCGAGCGTCGCGTAGTGCGACTGGCGTGCCTTCAGCCGGCGCGCAATTTCGATCAGGATCTCCTGGCGCTCGCCGGGCAGGCTTTGCGACCACTTGGGAAAAGCAGCCTTGGCAGCGGCAATCGCACGCTCAATGTCCTTGGCATTGCCGGCCTGGATCTTGGTCAGCACCTTGCCGGTCGAGGGATTGAGTAGATCGATGGTCTTGCCGCTGTCCCCGGCAATCCACTCGCCGCCGATATAATGGCCGTACTCGGACTTAATGCCGTAGTCGTTTTCTGTACTTTTCAACTGCGTAGCCATGACAACTCTCCCTTGGTTTTCATAGAACTTCGATGACTAGGTCATCCATCGGATAGATCCGACAGGCCAGGGCGTATCCCTTTGCCTGGTCGGCGACAGAAACCTTGGCCGTGCTCATCTTGCCGGTCCGGTATTCGCCTTCAACAACTCGAACCAGGCAAAACCCGCAACCACCGCCACGGCAGCCCACTCCTATATCGCTGGAACCAAACTGCTCCATCGCGATCAGTACGCGTTCACCCTCGGGGCAAGCGAACTGCCCCCCTCCGAGGATCCGGATCTGGTAGGGCTCAAGCCTCATTCGACCAATCTTCTTCGACTCGGGGCTGCGCGGCAGCGGCCTTCGCCGCAAAGCTTACCCCCCCCACCGCGAAATGCGCTGGGTCCATCTCGCGAAGGATGACGCGAACTGACTCACGCGGCGCCCCGATCGCACCGATGGCAGCATCGGTCAGCGCCCGGATCAGCCGCTCTTTGGCTTCCGGCGGGCGCCCTTCGAGCAGGTTGACCTCGATGATCGGCATATCAGGCCTCCACCTGGAACATGACCGCGCCAAGGTTCTGCACGGTCGTCCGCACGGTCTGGCCGGGAGCCAGGTTGGGCGCGGCGGTGATGCCGCCAGCCATGACGATGTCACCGGCGTTGATCTGTTCGCCCGCTTCGGCAACCAGCCGGGCCGCAGCAACCAGCGAACGGATGGGGTGGCCAAGGATCGCCGCGGTCGACCCGACCTGTACCACTTCGCCATCGATTTCGAGGATCACGCCCAGATTCGAAAAATCGATCCGGGGATCGTGCCAGGATCCGATCACCAGCCCCGACGAGGAAGTGTTGTCGGCGATCACGTCCTCGAGCGCGAACTTGAAGTTCTCGTAACGGCTGTCGATGATCTCCATCGCCGGGGCGATCGCTTCGACTGCTGCCAGCGCAGCGGCGGCAGTCACCTTACCGACCAGCGGGGCCTTCATCAGAAAGGCGACTTCCGGTTCGACCCGGGGGTGGACGTAGCGCGCGCGCGAAAGGGCGGATCCTTCCTCGACCAGCATCGCATCGGTCAGCCTGCCCCAGGCCACTTCGTCGACGCCGACCTGCAACATCTTGGCCCGGCTGGTCAGCCCCATCTTGACGCCGATGCGCCGTTCGCCACGCGACAGGCGCCGATCGACCGAGAGCTTCTGCACCTGATAGGCCTCTTCCACCGTGAAAGCGGTGTCCACAGGGGTGATTTGCGGGGTAGCTGTTGCTTCACGCTGTGCAGAGTCGAGCATTTCCGCGTATTTCGCCAGCCTGTCCATCTCAGTTGGCCTTAGCTTTGATCAGATCAAGCGCAACGTCGATGATCATGTCTTCCTGGCCTCCGACCATCCGGCGGTTGCCCAATTCGACGAGGATCTCGCGGGTATCGATTCCGTACTGTTCCGCTGCCTTTTCCGCATGGCGCAGGAAGCTTGAATAGACGCCTGCATAGCCCAGGCTGAGCGTCTCGCGATCGACCCTCACCGGACGGTCCTGAAGCGGGCGTATGATGTCGTCCGCCGCGTCCATCAGCGCCATCACGTCGCAGCCGTGCTTCCAGCCCTTGCGGTTGGCGGCGGCGATGAACACCTCGAGCGGTGCGTTACCGGCTCCCGCACCCATCCCGGCAAGGCTCGCGTCGATCCGCACCGCGCCCGTCTGCGCGGCGACGATCGAATTGGCCACGCCCAAGGACAGATTGTGGTGCGCATGGATGCCGCGTTGGGTTTCAGGCTTGAGCACCCGGTCATAGGCTTGGAGACGTGCGATCACGCCATCCATGTCGAGCGCCCCGCCGCTGTCGGTGACATAGACGCAATGCGCGCCATAGCTTTCCATCAGCAGCGCCTGCTGCGCGAGCGCTTCGGACTCGATCATGTGGCTCATCATCAGAAAGCCCGATACGTCCATGCCCAGATCGCGCGCGATGCCGATGTGCTGCTTGCCGACGTCGGCCTCGGTGCAGTGGGTCGCGACGCGCACGGAGCGCACCCCCATGGCATAGGCGCGCTTGAGTTCTTCGGCGGTGCCGATGCCGGGCACCAGAAGCGTTGTCAGCACCGCGTTCTGGATGACATCAGCGGCAGCCTCGATCCAGTCCCAGTCGGTATGGGCGCCAAACCCATAGTTGAAGGTCGAACCGTTCAGGCCATCGCCGTGCGAGACCTCGATCGCATCCACCCCTGCCTCGTCAAGCGCCTTGGCGATCGTGCGCACGCTGTCGGTGCCATACATATGCAGGATGGCGTGCATCCCGTCGCGCAAGGTCACGTCCTGGATGTAGAGCCGATCAGATGTTGGATCAAAGGTCATGCTGCGATCTTTTCCATATGAGTCTTGGCCAAGCTCTCGCCTGCCGCCTTGGCGGCAGCGGTCATGATGTCGAGATTACCGGAATAGTTGGGCAGATAATCGCCCGCGCCCTCGACCTCGAGGAACACGCTGGTCTTGAGGCCTTCGAATTCACCGTAGCCGGGGATCTTGAGCGGCCGGTTCGAACCGAAGCGTTCGAACTGCACGTCCTGCTTGAGCCGGTAGCCCGGCACGTATGACTGCACCCTGGCAATCATCGCCAGGACCGAATCGCGCACCTTTTCCTCATCGACCATTTCCGACAGCGTGAAGATCGTATCGCGCATGATCATCGGCGGTTCGGCGGGATTGAGAATGATCACAGCCCGGCCCTTGGCCGCACCGCCGACAGTCTCAATCGCCCGCGCGGTGGTGCGGGTGAACTCATCAATGTTGGCACGGGTGCCGGGACCGGCGGAGCGCGACGAAACCGACGCGACGATTTCCGCATAGTGCACCTTGGCCACCTGCGAGACCGCCGCGACGATCGGAATCGTAGCCTGGCCGCCGCAGGTCACCATGTTGATGTTGCGAACGGTCGCATCGACCGCGGGGTTGACAGGCGGGATGGTCGCCGGACCGATCGCTGCCGGTGTCAGGTCGACCATCAGCTTGCCGTCGCGGGCGAGTATCTCGTCATGCGCCTTGTGCGCATAGGCCGAAGTCGCATCGAAGGCGATGCCGATATCGGCATATTGCGGCATCCGACACAGGCCCTCGATCCCCTCGTGAGTGGTGGCCACGCCCCTTTCGCGGGCCATCGCCAGGCCTTCCGAGGCCGGATCGATCCCGACTACCGCTGCCAGCTCCAGAGTGTCCGAGCCCTTGAGCAGTTTGATCATCAGATCAGTGCCGATATTGCCGGAACCGATAATTGCGCACTTCATCCTGGCCATTTGACCAACCTCCACTTCCAATTCAGTCAGCAGCAAACGTAGCTCGGACAGTGCCAAGCCCATTGATCCGCGCTTCAACGACATCTCCGCGAGAAACCCCGGCCATCGGGCCGAGCGCGCCCGAAAGGATCACGTCGCCTTCCAGCAGGGGCCGCCCGGCATTCGCCATGACCCGCGCCAGCCACAGGGAAGAGGTGATTGGGCTACCAAGACAGGCGATCCCGGCGCCGACCGAAATCGGTTCGCCTTTTACCTCCATAACCATGCCGCACGTGCGCAAATCCAGCCTATCTAGCTTGCGCGGCACCGCGCCGAGCACGAACAGTCCGCTCGACGCGTTGTCGGCGATCGTGTCCCAGATCTTGATGTCCCAGTTGGCGACGCGGCTGTCGACGATCTCGATTGCCGGAACGACATATTCGACCGCGCGGATCATCTCGGCGGTGGTCATGTCGGGGTGGGGCAAATCCCGCCCAACGACGATCGCAATCTCGGCCTCGACCTTGGGCTGGATGACCTGATCAAGCGACACCGGGATACCTTCCGGCACGTCCATGTCTGCGAACAGCATCCCGTAATCGGGCTGGTCCACCCCCAACTGGCGCTGGACTGCAAGCGACGTCAGGCCGATCTTGCGCCCTACGAGCCGCCGCCCGCTAGCCAGGTAGTGCCGGGTGTTGGATTCCTGCACAGCATAGGCGGCCTCAACGCCACCGGCGGCAATCAGGTCTCGGATCGGACTGACCGGTGTGCCGCTTTCGGCGGCGCCGCGCAGCGCCAGAGCCGCTTGTTCGATGGTTTTAGGGTCGATAGTCATCGTCTTAAAGCTTTACGCAGATGTTGGTGATCTCGGTGTAGAATTCGAGGCTGTGCACCCCGCCTTCCCGGCCTATGCCGGAATGGCCGGACCCGCCGAAAGCCGTGCGCAGATCGCGCAGGAACCAGGAATTGACCCAGCACACCCCCACCTCCATCGCCGCCGCCACGCGGTGTCCGCGGGACAGGTTTTCGGTCCAGACTGAGGCGCACAGGCCGTATACCGTATCGTTTGCCAGCGCGATCACCTCGTCCTCGCTGTCGAACGGTAAGATGCCGCAGCACGGCCCGAAGATTTCCTCGCGCATCACGGTGTCGCCGTGGGCGACGTCGATCCACAACGTCGGTTCCACGAAGAAGCCGCCGGCTTCCGCGCCCGAGATTTCAGGAACGCCGCCGCCGGTGACCACGGTGGCCCCGTCCTCGACCGCACGGCGATAGTAGCCCAGCACTTTCTCGCGGTGCTCGGCGCTGATCAGAGGGCCGAGATAGGCGCGATCACCGGTCACGCCCGGCTTGAAGTCCTGCGCCGCCGCCGCCATCCGCGCCACGAAGGCATCGAAGATCGGCCGTTCGACATAGACCCGCTCGGTTCCGAGGCAGACCTGCCCGGTGTTCAGGAAGACCGAGCGCGACAGACCCTCGACCGCTTTGTCGAGGTCGGCATCGGCGAACACGATCGCCGGGTTCTTGCCACCGAGTTCGAACGAGATGTCGCGAACGCCGGTCGCGGCCTTCTGCATGATGGCCTGTCCGGTGCCGGTTTCGCCGGTGAAGGTGATGGCATCGACATCGGGGTTGGACGTGAGGAATTCGCCGGCCGAACCCGGACCGAATCCATGGACGACGTTGTAGACACCCTTGGGCATGCCCACCGCGTTCATCACTTCGCCCAGTAGGGCAGCGGTACGAGGCGTTTCCTCGGACGGCTTGACCACCACGGTATTGCCGCAGGCAAGCGCCGGGCCAACCTTCCAGGTCATCAGCAGCAGCGGGAAGTTCCACGGGCAGACGACGGCGACCACACCCTTGGGCTTGCGCACGGTATAGTTGAACGCCTGGCCGCCATCGGGGGTTGGCGTGTTGAAGCTTTCGCCCGGCATCGTCGAGACGACATCGGCGAACATGCGGAAGTTAGCGGCTCCGCGCGGAATATCGATATGCGACGCAACATGACGCGGCTTGCCGGTGTCGGCCACTTCGGCAGCCAGGAAATCATCCGCTCGGCGTTCGATCTCGGTCGCCACGGCGGTGATCAGCTTGACCCGTTCGGCCGTGGTCATCTTGCCCCACGGCCCGGTAAGCGCGGCCTTGGCCGCAGCCACGGCGTCGGCGACGTCTGCCTGGCTTGCTTCGTGCACAACCCCGATCTCGGCCCCGGTGGCCGGATTGACGTTGGAAAACGACTTGCCCTCGCTGCCTTCGCGATAGGACCCGTCGATGAAGTTCAGGATAGTATCCGTGATTGGAGAGGAGGAGACGGAAGTCATTGGTGCATATTACCTACGTTTTGCCAGAACCCATGGGGCGTCAGAATTGCCTTGCGCCGATCGCAGCGAGGCCGGCGTTGGCGTACTCGACGTCCATCGCTTCGCTCCCGCCGGAAATACCAATCGCACCGACGAATTCACCGGCAATTTCGATCGGTAGGCCGCCGCCGAACATCGCTATTCCCGGCTGCGCGACGATCCCGTCGCGCAAGGCCGGATTGCCCGAAACCATCGCATAGAGATCCGGCGTCGGGACGCGGAAGCTGGCGGCGCTGTAAGCCTTGTCCTGCGCGATCTTTGCAGACGGCGAAGGGGAGCCGCTGGCGCGCACGAACGCGACCAGGTCTCCCCCCGCGCCGACCACCGCGGCAACGACCGGACAGCCCGCCGCCGCACCCATGGCAACGGCGGCAGCCGCTGCCTTGAGCGCCAATTCGTGGCCTACTGTCCGGACCGAAACCACCCCGTCCATGATCAGGTGTTCACCGTCATGAAGCGGTCGTTGAGCGCCTTTTCGTAGTAGAAGATGGCCTTGCCGGCGTTCTCTGCCTGCCACAGGCGCTGCGGATTGTCCGGATAATAAATGTAACCGCCGCTGAAGGTTTCGTTGCGGTTGCCCGAGGGATCGAAGAAGTAGATCGTCTGCCCGCGGGTGATCCCATGACGGGTCGGCCCGATATCCAGCGAAATATCGTAGCGGCTGATGATGTCGGCGGCATGGCCAACATCGTGCCAGGATTCCAGGTTGAACGAGGTATGGTGGATCTTACCGTCTTCGGGATAGCCTAAGAAGGCGACATCGTGTGCTTTGTTGCTGCAGCTAAGAAAGATGCCGAGCCGGGCGCCGCTGGTTTCATCGACCAGTTCCTCGGCGACTGAGAAATCAAGCGCATCGACAAAAATCTTGGCCGAACTGGCTATATCCACGCCGTTGAGCGCACAGTGATCAAAGCGGGTGGCACGCATGCCACGTGGCTCCACGACCCAGACATCGGGGTTCTTGACGGCCGGACCGGTGGCCGACAGCGCCATCTCGGCGTAAAGTTCGAAGACGTGCTGTGTCGGCGTGTTAAACCGAATCTTGCGGCCTACACCGGGATCTTCCCCCGCCGGGATCACGTCGACATGGACACCGATATCGAGCAAGCGCTCGGTAAAATGGTCCAAGTCCGCGTCCTTGGCGACCTTGAAGCCCATCACATCCATGCCCGCCTGATCGGCCTCGCGAAGGATGATACTGTGACGATCGAATTCGTCGAACGCCTGGAAAAAGGCCCGATCCCCCTCGCGATTGACGAAGTTTAGACCAATCCGGTCGCGGTAGTGGATAATGGCCTCGTCCAAGTCCAGAACCCTGAGCTGGACATAGCCAGGACGAATTACACCAGTCAAAGCCATGAAGAATCTCCTCTCCGATCAGGCCTTGAGGCCATGCTTAAAGAACTCGGCAACCATCCGGTTGAAACTTGCCATCCGCTCGATCTGCACCCAGTGTCCGCATTCGGCGAACAGGTGCAGATCGGCCCGCTGCATCAGCGTGGCCAAGCGTACGGTAGAATCGAGCGGGATCACCTGATCGGCAATCCCGTGCAGGATCAAGGTCTCGTGCGCGATTGCGGCGATGTCCTCCTCGCGGCTGGCGAGCATCGCCACGTTGGCCTGGCGGTCGGCGCCGCCGAACGTTGCATGATAGGGTTCATGTGCTTCGGGCCGGGCGCTGGCGACATAGCGCGACTGGATCAGATCCTCCGTCAGGCGGCTGTGATCCCAGGCAAGGTACTTGAGCGATTCGCGCATGGCCTCAACTGACGGCACGTAGCCCCAAACCTTGTCGAGCGCAGGAGTAATCGGAAAGTTGAGCCCTGCAGGCCCCATCAGAACGGCGCGTTCCACCCGATCGGGGTGGGCAATCATGAATGCCAGCGTGATCCCGCCACCGAACGAGTTGCCGACCATCGAAATCTTGTCGATGCCCAATCCGTCGAGAAAACTGGCGAGCTGATCGACCCAGACCTGCTTGTCTTCGATCCGGCCCTTGCTGTCCGAATAGCCGAAACCGAACATGTCGGGCGCGATGACCCGGAAATCCTGAGCAAGAACCGGAATGTTCAGGCGCCAGTTGGCCCATGCAGTCACGCCAGGCCCGGAACCATGAACCAACAGGACCGGATCGCCCTCGCCGACGTCATGATAATTGGTCGAGCTTCCGCCGATGACGAACGAATTGGCGATTTCCGGTCGGCTCGTGTCCAATGTCGCGCTTGCCATGATAGCCAACCAGTCCTTTCCCGCTTCGTTGATTTTGTATCCACATGGTGTCGGGACCGAGTCGGCGAACTGACACCTTACAGTAGCTTTCATTGCACTATTTCAAACGCATTGGCAAATAAAGAATGCGGCGAGGCGGCAGAAATCGCCGCCTCGCGCATGCCCGATCAGACGAGCCCTTCGGCCTTGAGTGCTGCGCCAACCGACGGGCGCTGCGCGATCCGGCCGCAATAAGCACCAAGGTTGGGATAGGCGCTCATGTCGATCCCGACATGGGCCGGCCAGCCCAGCATCACGAACAGATAGATGTCGGCGACGCTGAATTCAGAACCGGCATAGTGTTCCTTGTCCAAAAGTTCCTTGTCCAGCGCACCCAGATGATTCTTGACGGCGGTCGAGGCCGCGAGCTTTGCTTCGTCGCTGCTGCCGGGTGTGAAAAGCGGTACGAACGCCTTGTGGAATTCCGACCCCAGAAAACTCAGTCGGCTGATCAGGCGGTAACGCTCCAACGTGCCATCACGAGGCGCCAGGGCCGCGTCTGGCTTCTGATCGGCGATGTAGAGCAGGATCGCAGGATTTTCAGTCAGGGTTTCGCCACTGTCGAGGGTCAGCGCAGGAACTTTGCCTGACGGATTGACCGTCAGGAAATCGTCTCCGGTCTCTACCTTGCGGGTCGCCAGATCGACCTTCACCGCATCGAACGCCGCACCGGTTTCGCGCAGGGCAATATGCGGTGCGAGCGAGCAGGCACCAGGGCTAATGAACAGCTTCATGGATAGTCTCCTTTTGGGCAAACCAGGAAATGCGGGATCGGCTCAGATCGGGGTCGCCAACAGGGTGGCGATTCGCAGCGTGTCGTAGATGCAGGTCCGGCTCTTCAGACGAACGGTTCCACCGCTAAGATCGAACCAGTCGACATATTTGCCGGCATTGTAGATACGCGTTTCACCATCGTTACGGGTCTGGAAGACGACATAGCTGGCTTCAGCAGAAACCTGGTTGCCTTCCGCGCCGGTGATCACCGCACGCCCGATCAGGTGCCGGTTGAAATGTTCGGGGAAGACGTTTGCCTTGCGCAGCGCGACAACCCGATCCGCCAGCATCCCTTTGCTGTCGCAATACATCACAGCTGCGGGCAAGCCGTTATCGACATTCTCGCGCGCGATCACCTGGTACAGGCAATCGTCAACGAACAGCGTAGGCCATTGCTCGAGCCGGTCATCATCAAGGCAAAGCCCGTAAGCCGCGTTGAAATCGTCGATCGCACTTTGCGCGACTTGCGCTACTTCGGCTGCAACGCTCATGCCCGGCCCTCCGCTGCGAGATCGGCCAAGGCATTGCCCATCAGCCCGAGATAGCCCTTCCAGAACCCGCGCACGGAATTTTCATCCATACCCATCGGGGCGTATGACGGTCGGACATCGTCCCCGCCCATCTCGACAAAGCTGCGCTTGCCTTCGGCACCGATCGTGCCCTGCTGGCACAGTTCGACCGCTTCGCCGTCTTCCATCGAAATCAACCCAGACGGTCCAACCAGGTTGAGGTTGCGAAGGCGGTGGCGAGTCGTTTCATCATCATCGTCGGCATAGCCGAAATAGGTCCAGACCAGCTCGGTCTTGTCGGTCCCGTGGGGCACGATCTGCCTGGTGGCGAGGGTGTTCTGGATCTGCTGGACAACGACAGACGGGAAGATCGACTGGATGTGCAGTCCGACATCATCAGCGATCTCCGGGCGGAATGCCAGCAGGCGCTCGTCCTGCAACTTGGCCTCACCCTGCATCTCGCGGTTGGCCTCGTCACCGAACGAGCCGTAGTCGACATCGCCCTTGGGCTTAGACACGGTAAAGACGGTGTGGTAGCCCTCGTCCGAAACCAGACCCGCGCTTTCCTGGCTCTGGCGGTAGATGCCGAAAGTGGGATAGAACAGGTGCAACAGACCGCCGTGGTAGCTGTCACGACTGTTTTCCGAATAGAGCTTCCAGTTGCCGGCCATGAACTGTCGCGCATAGCCCAGAACCTTGACCGGGCGCTGGAAGACGCGCTGAATGTATTTGCGCATCACTGGACCCAGAAAGTCGTCGAGCGGGGCGATGGTCGGGTTGAAGGTGCCGAACACGAGGCCGCCGAATGTCTCGACCCGCAACCGCTCCAGCGAATGCTCGGCCATATTGAATTCCTTCGAATAGCCGCCCACGCCTTTCAGCCCCCGCCGGAACGGCACGCCGACAAGCGCACCGGTCGCGTCGTAGGCCCACTGGTGATAGACGCAGACGAACGCCCCGTCGGCCTGGTTGCCACGCAGCGAGCGGCACACGGTTGCGCCCTTGTGGGCGCAGCGATTTACCCAGGCATGGATGGTGCCATCGGTTGCCCGCGTCACCACCACCGGAGTATTGCCGACATGGGTCGAACGGAAATCGCCGCTGTTGGCCAGCTCGGCTTCGAGGCCGAGGTAGCACCAGGTCTGTCCGCGAAAGATGTTTTCCTGTTCGGCAGTGAAGATCGCTTGGCTGTGATAGACTGCGTAATCGACCGCAGTCGGCTCCGACCCCGCGGCGACGGGCATGGTTTCGGCGTTCATGGTCTTCTCCCTAAGCTTGTTCGAAACCGCGGCCCGAAGCGAGTCGTCCGCAAGTGCGCATCGCGCTCAGCATCATCGCGGCATCGGCCTTGCCGGTACCGACGATGTCGTAGGCGGTGCCATGGGCCACCGACATGTGCAGGTACGGCGGCCCCATGATGATCACGCTATTGCCCGAAAAGCCCCAGGTCTTGACCGCGATGTGGCCCTGATCGTGGAACATCGCCAGGACCATGTCGTAGCGACCCTCGATGCAGTGGCGGAAGACCGAGTCAGGCGCGATAGGCCCTTCGACATCGATGCCCCTTGCCCGCGCGGCTTCAATCCCAGGCGCAATTTCAAGGCGATCCTCGTCGCCCATGGCATGTGGGTTGAGACCGGCAACCGCGATCCGCGGTTGGGCGATGCCCCACGATTGCATGGCCTCGTGCAGTTGCCCCACCGCCGTGGCGACGAGATCGGCTGAAATGACGTCGATCACTTGCCGCAGCGACATGTGGTCGGTGAGATGCGCAACCCTGAGCGGCCCGGTCAGCAGCACCAGATAGCTTTCGCCCGGGGTCGGGCTGATGACCCTGTCGAGCTTCTTGGCAAGTTTAAGCGAACCAGTGCTGATCGGCCCCATGATCGTGGCGGCGAAAGAACCGTCGCGGGCCAACGCGTCGAGCTCATCCAGCCATTGCGCGGTGGCGTGCCCGGCGGCCTCGGTGTCCTCGCCCAGGGGCAGAACGCCATCGGGCAGCGCGCCGGTATCGATGACGTCGATGATCGCGGGATCGTCGCTGGGTTTTTCGAAGCCGCGCATCACCCGCAGCCGTGCCTTGGTGCCAGTGAAATCGAGCGCCCGCTCTACCGCCGCAGCAGACCCGACCAGCACGGGGATCGAATCCGTGTGTACGGCACCGTCGGCCAGCGCCCTGACAGCCACTTCGGGTCCGATCCCGGCGGGATCACCGATCATCGTCCCCACGACGGGGCGCACCCGCTCAGAGGCTGTAGACATCGGCTACTTCTTGGAACAGATCGGTGACGACAACCGTCTTCTTGCGGCGGATCACGAACGAATCATCCCGAGGTTCGAGATCATAGAAGGCCCACCCGCTGAGAGTGGCGACTTTGCCTTCCAGCACCGAAACCGTGGTCCAAGACGTCCGCGCATGCACCTGGTCATCGCTCTCCTCAGCAGACAGCAGGGAGAACTGGTGAACCGTGCGTGGCTGCGGCGTGCTCGCCGCCGAGCGCCGGGTCCTGATCCGGAACACCCGATCCTCAAGCCCGCCCCGGTTGGGATAGTAGATCAGCGAGACTTCGTTCTGCGGATCCGCAGTCGGCCGTTCGTGATCGTCCCAGGCTGGAACCCAGTATTCCGCCTCTTCGTGATAGAGCGCCAGCCAGGCATCCCAGTCCTTGTCGTCAAGCGCCATGGCTTCCTGACCGATGAAGCGGGAAACCGCCAGCCAGCGCGAATGGAATGCGGTCATCGTGCCTTCTCCAGTGAACGCTCAAGGAAGGCGGCAAGCTCGCTGCACTCGCTGTCGATGGCCTTTTCCATGAGCGTGAGCCATTCGTCATGGATCGCCACATAGAGGCCTTCGTCGGCAACCGCCGGGCTGCTCAGCACCACATTGAAATCGAGCGGCTCGCCGAACTTGCCCGGGCCGGTGTCCCAGCGCGTCGAACCGCGCGACATCTCGTTGTAGCGGCCTTCGCCGGCGCCATACCCGGTCTGGCAGTTGTTGAATTCGGTCAGGTCGTCCGGGGTCGCCATGCCGGTCGAATTGAAGAAATCCTCATACTGACGCAGCCGCAGGGCCCGCGCCTCGGGGCTTTCGCCGACCGGGGCGATGCACACCGTGCTGACTTCGGTCTCATCCAGGGCCAGCGGCTGGATGATGCGGATCTGCGTGCTGGTCTGGTCCATCAGGAAGACGTTGGGAAACAGCTGCAGGTTACGGATGCGCTTGTTCATCCACTTGGCCTTTTCGGCGCCGTAGGACTCTTCGAGCCAGTCGATGATCTCGAAATTGGGGCGATCCATGAAGTTGGCATAGTCGGCCCACAACACCGTGTGTCCGTTGTGGAACGAGAACGACCCGCCATCGCGCGCGGTGAAGCCATTGAAGCTAATCGCCTTGGTTTCGTTCTTCGAAATGCCTTCGACGCGGCGCTGAACCGTCATGAAGTAGTTGGCATGCGTGGTCATGACGTGATAGCCGTCGAGCCCGTTCTCGACCTGCATCTTCCAGTTGCCGTGATAGCGGTAGCGGTTGGTTCCGGGCAAAACTTCCATTGCGCCGGACTTCGACTGGTCCACCAGGATATCGATGAAATCCCGCGCGCCGGCGAGGTGATCGACCAGCGGGACGACATCGGCGGAGAGGCTGGCAAAAATGAAGCCGCGGTAGCTTTCCACCCGGGCGACCGGTTGAAGCCCGAAATCGGCGCGATTGAATGCCTCCGGATAGCCCCCGATGCTCTCATCGGTGACGTCCAGCAGGTCGCCCCCGGACGAGAACGTCCAACCATGAAACGGGCACATGTGGTTGCGCTTGTTGCCGGCCCGCTCGCGGCACAGGCGCGCGCCACGGTGCGAACAGGCATTCACGAAGGCGCCGACATCGCCGGACTTGTCCCGGGTTACAAGGATGGGGACGCGGCCGATTTTCGTGGTGATGAAATCGTTCGGCTTGGAAACCTGGCTCTCGTGCGCGAGGTAGACCCAGTTCCGTTCGAAGATGTACTTCATCTCGAGCTCAAACAGCGCAGCTTCGGTGAAAGCGGCGCGGTCCAGCTGGAAGATCCCGCGCTCGTGATCCTTCTTGAGCCAAGCGCGCATGCGCCCTTTCAAGCCCTGCAAGTCGGCAATCCTGCCGCCGATTTTATCATTGAGTTCCATCGATCCTCTCCCGTTCTGTGCGTCGGGCACCCAATACCATCCGCGAATCAACCGCAGATGGCACACGGTGATTACCTCATCCCATCATTTCGTGCAACGTATTGCACAATGAAAAACGTTCTGGTAGGTAGTGGGTCAGAAATGGCTGAAACCGGCGGCTCGAATCGAAGCAAGGTTGCCAGCAAATCGCAAAATGGCCCTGTTTTGGGGTGAATTGGGAGAGTTTGAACTATGTCGGTCGTCACCGAACTCGGCTATCTTGGTCTTTCCGTTTCCGATCTCGCTGCCTGGCGCGCTTACGCCGCCGAAGTCGCCGGCATGGAAGTCGTCGATGAAGGCGAAGGGGATCGGCTCTATCTGCGGATGGACCTTTGGCATCACCGCATCGTTCTGCACGCTGATGGCAGCGATGACCTGGCCTACATGGGCTGGCGCGTGGCCGGGCCGCAGGAATTCGCCGCGATGCAGGAAAAGCTGAGCGCGGCGGGAATCCCCTTCACCGTGGGCACCGAAGCCGAAGCGCGCGAGCGCCGCGTTCTCGGGCTACTCAAGCTGGCCGATCCGGGCGGCAATCCGACCGAGATCTTCTTCGGCCCCCAGGTCGATACGCACAAGCCGTTTCATCCTGGCCGTCCGATGTTCGGCAAGTTCCTGACCGGATCGCAAGGCGTTGGGCACTGCATTCTGCGCCAGGACGATGTCGAGGCGGCGGCTCGTTTCTATGAACTGCTGGGTCTGCGCGGTTCAGTCGAATACCACCTTCATCTGCCGAACGGCATGGTTGCCCAGCCCTACTTCATGCACTGCAACGAACGACAGCATTCTGTTGCTTTCGGTCTTGGGCCGATGGAAAAGCGCATCAATCACCTGATGTTCGAATACACCGAACTCGATGATCTCGGCATGGCCCATGACGTTGTGCGTGCGAAGAAGATTGACGTCGCGCTCCAGTTGGGCAAGCACGCCAACGACCAGGCCCTGACGTTTTACTGCGCTAACCCGTCGGGTTGGCTGTGGGAATTTGGCTGGGGTGCGCGCCAGGCGCCGAGCCAGCAGGAATACTACACCCGTGACATCTTCGGTCATGGCAACGAGGCTGCTGGTTACGGAATGGACGTTCCGCTGCTGTGACAATCTTCGTGTAAATCAATTCTTGACAGGAAAACAACCCCATCATGTCGAACCAATTGCGCCTTTGTGAAGTTGCCGGCGTAAAAGACGGCGAGCCGGTCGCGGCGTTCGCCGAAGGAATGCCCGCCCTCGCAGTATATAATGTTGATGGCGAGATTTTCGTTACCGACAATCTTTGCACTCACGGCAATGCCATGCTGACCGACGGATATCAGGATGGCGACATCATCGAGTGTCCGTTCCATGGCGGCTCGTTCGACATCAAGACCGGCGCAGCCAAGGCCTTTCCCTGCCAAGTGGCGATCGCGTCCTATCCGGTCGAAATCGAGGATGGTTGGGTCTGCATCACGAAGCCCGAAGGAGCAGCCTGATGGGCCTTCCCACCCTTGAGCAGATGCAGTTTCAGCATGCCGCTGCGCAACTTAATGCGCTTCATGCGGAACTGATCGATGACGACCGGTTGGAAGAATGGCCTAACCTGTTTGAAGAAAAGTGCCAGTACAGTGTGATCTCAGCGGAGAACCACAATCGTTCGCTGAACCTGGCTGCGGTGTTCTGCGACAGCCGCGGCATGCTGGTCGATCGCATCGTCTCTTTGCGCCGCGCCAATATCTTTCCCGCGCACAGCTACCGGCATATTCTCGGTCCGACCCGCGTGAAGTCGACCAGCGGGCAGATCGTCACCACACAGACCAACTATGTGGTCCTGATGACGCGCAACGACGGTCAGACGTCGATCTACAATTCCGGAAAATATGTCGATCAAATCGACGTTTCCGGCGCTGGCTCGCGCTTCCTTTCCAAGACCGCAATCTTCGACACCCACCTCATCGATACGATGATGGTCCGCCCGATCTAGCTGCAAAGTTGAAAGCACCCAATCATGTCCATTGCCCAGCAACAAGACACCTTGGATCAAGCCCCGTCCACTGCCGGATGCCGGGTTCCGTACCGCGTTTTCACCGATCGCCAGTACTATGATCGCGAACAGGAGAAAATTTTTAAGGGTGACTGCTGGTCCTTCGTCGGACTTGAAGCTGAAGTTCCGAAGGCAGGTGATTTCAAATCGACCTTCGTGGGCGAAACGCCGGTGATCCTCACGCGCGACAGCGACGGCTCGGTGCATGTCGTGGTCAATCGCTGCGCCCATCGCGGTGCCCTGGTCTGCCGCGAAATGCGCGGCAACCGCTCAAGTCTGGAATGCGTCTACCACCAGTGGGCCTACGACCTGAAGGGTAAGCTGATCGGCGTGCCCTTCCGCCGCGGCCTCAAGGGGCAAGGCGGGATGCCTGGCGATTTTGACATGAGCCAGCACAATCTGAGACAGTTACGCACCGAATCGGTCAACGGTCTGGTCTTCGCTTCTTTCTCCGAAACGGTTGAATCCTGCCGTGATTTCCTCGGTCCGATCGTGGTCGAGCAGATCGAGCGGATCATGTGCAAACCCGTCACCGTTCTGGGCGACCAGCGCCAGCGCATCCGCGGGAATTGGAAGCTTTACGCGGAGAACACCCGCGATCCCTACCACGCGAGCCTGCTGCACCTATTCCACAACACGTTCGGTCTGTATCGCTCAACCCAGACCGGTAAGGCGCTTATGGATGCCAACAAACGCCACTCGCTGCTCTATTCGATCGCGGCGAGCAACGACGATGCCGCCGACAAGCAGGCCTACGGCGATTCCCGCACCTTCGACACCGAATTCAAGCTGCAGGACATGTCGCTGCTGAAAGGTCGGCAGGAGTTCGCGGACAATGTCACTCTGGTGATCCTCGCGGTCTACCCCAACCTCGTCCTCCAGCAGATCCAGAACACGCTCGCCGTACGCCAGACCGTGACTTACGGCCCAGACGAATTCGAATTGGTCTGGACCCATTTCGGCTACCAGGACGACGACGAGGAAATGCAGGCCATCCGGCTAAAACAGGCTAACCTGATCGGACCTGCAGGACTCATTTCGATGGAAGACGGCGAAGCGGTGGAGATCGTCCAGAACGCCATCGTCGGCGAGGCAAGCGCGACGTCCTACATCGCGATGGGTGGCGGTCGAGCCGAGGATGCCGACCATCTCGTCACCGAGGGCGCGATCATCGGCTTCTGGGACAATTATCGCAAAATGGTCGGCTTTGAGGTGGAACCGGCATGACCCGCACGATCGACTTCTACTTCGATTTCATCAGCCCGTTCAGCTACCTTGCCCAGCTCAAGCTGCCGGAGATCGCGCGGGTAGCGGGAAGCACGGTGGAATACTGGCCGATTGACATTCCTGAAGCCAAAATTGCCGCCGGCAACTATGGCCCGTCCAATCGCGAAGTCTTGCCCAAGATCAAGGTCATGAAGGCAGACCTTGAGCGCTGGGCCGAACGTTATGGGGTGCCCCTCACCTTTCCGGCGAGCTTCGCTTGCGCAGACTGGAATTGCGCGGTGCTGTTCGCCCGCGAGCACGGTAAGGCCGAGGCATTTGTGACCGATGCCTACCGCCGGATCTGGGGCCAGGGGATCGACCCGGGCGACCGCAACGAGCTGGCCGCATGCGCCACAGCAGCTGGTCTCGACGCCGAAGCGCTGATTGCCTTCGTCGAGTCGCCGACTGGCCAGAACGAATATCGCAAGGCCCGGAGCCAGGCGATCCAGCGCGGCGTGTACGGTGCGCCGCTGATGTTCGTTGACGACCAGATTTTCTGGGGAAATGACCGATTGGATTTTCTTGCCGAGTATTTGAACAAGTCAAAATAAAAAATTCGATTACACAAGGGGGGATACGTGAAAAAGCAGGACTGCTATTTTGTCGCTTTGTTGGGAGTGACCGCGCTGACGCCGCAGATGGCCTTAGCACAAGACATCACAAGCGAAACGGACGAGTCCCAGGCTGCAAGCACAGGCCTAGGTGACATTATCGTCACCGCCACTCGGCGCGAGGCCAAGCTGCAAACCGTGCCGGTTGCAGTTACTGCGGTTACCGGCGATGCTCTTGCTTCCGCCGATGTTTCAACGGTCCGCTCCCTCACTCAGGTTGTGCCGGGCTTCATCGGCAGCCGTAATATGGGTGTCTTCCAGCCGGTCGTACGCGGCGTCGGCTCAACCGGCATTTCGGTTGGTGATGAACCCAATATCGCAACCTACATCGACGGCGTCTACCAACCGGAATCGGCCGCCAACTGGATCGACCTGGTCGAGGTCGAGCGGGTCGAGGTGCTGCGCGGGCCGCAGGGCACGACCTTCGGTCGCAATGCCACCGGCGGACTGATCAACGTCATCACCCCCGATCCCAGCTTCGACTTCCGCGGCAAGGCTTCGCTGCGCGTGGGCCGGATGAGGCGCGATGCCGGCGATTACGATGCCCGGCTCTATTTCACCGGGCCAATGAGCGACAAGGTCGCGGCTGACTTTGCCGCGCTTTTCCGCAAAAACGATGGCTATATCGACGATCTGGTCCGCGGCGGCACACTTGGCAACCAGCGCGTCATCGACCTGCGCAGCAAGTTGCTGTTCAAGCCGACCGACAATTTCAAGGTGGTCCTGACCGGGGAATACTTCAATCAGGAAAGCACGACCAATTCGCCGCAACCGCTGGACGGCAACACCGCGGGCCGCAACTGGCCGGGCGTGATCGTACCGACCGATGCCTGGCAGGCGTCGTTGACCGAGGTTCCGCTGCTCAACCTCACACGGTGGAGCGCGGCACTGCACACCCGGCTCGATCTGGGTAGCGTCCTGCTTGAAACCACCACCGGTTTTCTCAACCTGCGCTGGCGGCAGACCACCGATGGCGATGCCTCGAACATCAATCTTTCGAACTTTCCGGCAGTGTTTGAATCGGAGTCGGGCAGTCAGGAAATCAAGCTGAGTTCGGCCAATCCCGGCCGCTTCCAGTGGCTGGTCGGCGGGTACTTCTACCAGTTCGGCGGTGGTGCCCCGGTCCTCGAGCCTTGGACCACCACCAACCCGGCTCTGCCCCTGGGAGGGCCGTCGTTGACACCCAAGCTTGATGGACGCTCATTCGCGGGCTTTGCCGAAGGCACCTATGAGGTTCAGCCGAAGCTGTTCCTCACTCTTGGCGGGCGTTACACTACCGAGACGCGCTGGTTTAGCCAAACCAACAATGGAGTATTGCTGGTCGATGACGTTTCAAAAACGTTCAACAAGTTCAACTACAAAGTCGGTGTCCGTTATGAGGTGACCGACAAGACCAACGTCTACGCCACCTACAGCACCGCGTTCAAGAGCGGGGTATACAACATGGCGGGAATCAGCGGCACCCCGGTCAACCCGGAGAACATCAAGGCGGCTGAATTCGGGATTAAGTCCGATCCGCTGGACTGGCTGCGCACCAACCTAGCCGCCTATTATTACGACTACAAGGGCCTCCAACTTCAGTCGAAGGCTCCGACCGGTCCCGGATACATCCTGCAGAATGCAGCCAACGCCGAAATCTATGGCGGCGAGTTTGAGACCATCATCAATCCGGTCCGCGACCTAAGGCTGCGTGCGGCGGTTGCCTATACCCATGCCCGCTATAAGGATTTCCCCAACGCCCAGGGCTTTACGCCGATCGTGAATGGCAACGGCAACTACGTCGGCAACGTGGCTGCTCCCTACGATGCTTCAGGCAAGGTCATGACCCGGGCGCCCGAATGGTCGGGCAATGTGGGGTTTGATTGGAGCCATGACGTCGGCAACGGGCGCGTCACTCTGGCAGGAAATCTGCTGTGGAGTTCGAGGGTATATTACGACTTCGCCAACATATTCTCGCAACGCCCCTACACCCTGTCCAACCTCTCGATCAATTGGCAGCCTGGAAGCGAAGCCTTCAAGGTCGGCCTGTGGGTGACGAACCTGACCAACGAGAAGGTGCTGCAAACCGTGCGCCCCGGAACGTTGGGCACCGACGGGTTCTATGAACAACCTCGTAAGATTGGAATGACAATCGAGGCCAAGTTGTAAAGTGACAAAACAAAAGGGAGAATGCCAATGACAAACCGATCTTTCAATTTCCGGAAGGTCGTCCTGCGCGCCAGCGCCTCGGCGATCGTCGGATCAATCGGGCTCGCACCGATGGCGGCGCATGCGCAGGACGCCGCAGCAAGTGAGCCTCAGGCTGAGGAGCAACATACCGGCGGTCTAGGTGAAATCATCGTGACTGCGCGCAAGCGGGCCGAGAACCTGCAGGAAACGCCGGTCGCGATCACAGCGATGACCGGGGCGATGCTGGAAGAAAAGCAGATCGTCAACGTTGCGGAAGTCGCCAAGTTCGCGCCGAACGTCAGCATCTCGCCGGTAGCCAACCTCTCCGGTTCCAGTGCCTCGATCACCGCGTTCATCCGCGGCGTGGGCCAGACCGATTTCAATATCACGGTCGACCCGGGCGTGGGCGTCTATGTCGATGGCGTCTATGTTGCCCGCTCGGTCGGTGCGCTGCTCGACATGGCCGACGTTTCGAGCGTGCAGGTCCTGCGCGGGCCCCAGGGCACGCTGTTCGGGAAGAACACCATCGGCGGCGCGATCGTCGTCAATTCCGTCGAACCTCAGAACGAGTTCGACATGAAGCTCGAAGCGGCAACCGGACGGTTCAACCGCGCCGATTTCAAGGGCATGATCAACGTGCCTCTGAGCGACAATCTCGCAATGCGCGCGGTTGCTTCCTATGAAACCCGCGACGGCTATCAGAAGCGTTTGTTCGACGGCGGCCGCCAGGGCAACAAGGACAGCTTCGGCGGACGCATTGCGTTCAAGTGGGAGCCGACCGATAAACTGACCGTCAACCTGAGCGGGGATATCAACATCCGCCGCGAGGCGGCAGCTGCCTCTACTCTGGTAGACCTGTTTGAATCGCCGAACCTGCTGCAGGTCGTACAGTTGAATGGTCGGAGCGTGGTTTTCCCCAGTGCGACCTATGCCTGGAACAAGCTTCGTGGCGGCGCCGGTGCTTGCGGTGCGGATGGCCAGCTAGCGCCGGTCAACAATCCAAGCTGCGCCACCAAGCAGTGGATCACGGGCGATATCGACACGACCTGGTCTGATGGCAAGAACCAGTCAGATTTCGACCTGTGGGGCACTACGCTGACGATGGATTATGATTTCGGCGACATCAACCTGAAGTCGATCAGCGCCTACCGTGATCAGAAGGCCACGACTGTGTGGGACTTCGACGCCACACCGCATCCCTACCTTGAGTCGACCAACAACATTGACCTCTGGCAGGCCTCGCAGGAACTGCAATTGACCGGCAGCATCCTGAACGATCGCGTGAAGTTCGTTCTGGGTGCCTTTTACCTGAAGGAAAAAGGCCAGGACAAGAATGACCTGCACTTTGGCTTTGCCGATTTCCTCAGCGGTGGCAAGATCGATAACGACAGCTATGCCAGCTATCTGCAGGCGACCTTCAAAGTGACCGATCGGTTCTCGATTACGCCGGGTATCCGCTATACCAATGAGACCAAGCGTTTTGATCCCTCGTTCCAGACGATCTACAACGATTACACAGTTCCGCTGGGGCAGGCCGGCATCATTCCATACCCGCAAGGCGTGTTCGTTGCATTCAGCCAATGCGTAACCGGCCAGCCGGTTCCCTTGCTGGTGACCGATCCGACGAGCCCGCTGTTCGGCTTCCCGCTGCCTGGAGGCTGCGCACCAGCCGCCACAAACCCTGGTGGAAACCACACGATGCCGGCGGTCCAGGTTGCCGCCAAGGCCAAGGAATGGACGCCGGCAATTTCGGCTGACTACAAGATCACTGACGATATCCTTGTCTATGCCTCCTATTCCAAGGGTTTCAAGAACGGCGGATTCACGCAGCGGATCTTCCCGGCTGAACAGGTTGCGCCGTCGTTCAGGCCCGAATTCGTGGAATCATACGAACTCGGCCTCAAGACCGAGCTGCTGGATCGCCGTCTGCGCCTGAACCTCGCCGCGTTCATGTCAAACTACGATGACATCCAGGTCGTCGTCAGCGAAGGCATCGCCCCCCGGGCACGAAACGCCGGTACCGGCCGGATCAAAGGCTTTGAAGTCGAAGGCGAGGCGGCTCCGACCGATTGGCTACGCCTGACCTTCGGCGTTGGCTATCTTGATGCCTATTACCGCTCCATTGATCCGTTCGCGTTCCCCGTGAACCTGAACTCGAAGTTCGCCTTCGTGCCGGAATGGACCGGATCGGCCTCGTTCAATGCCGACGTCTATGAAGGCGACATGGGCAAACTGACTCTGCGCGGCGACTGGTCGTACCAGAGCGAAACCTTCAAGGATGCGATCAACAGCCCGCAACTGCGCCAGCCTGGCTACAGCGTGTTCGGTGCCAGTGCTTCGTTCACCGAGAAGAGCGAGCACTATACGGTGACCGCTGGCGTGACCAACCTGACGGACAAACGCTATATCCAGGGCGGTTTCGTTGATCCCAACGTCGCTGGAACAGCGGTGGCAACCTATTCACGCCCGCGTGAATGGTTCCTCAAGCTCGCCTATAAGTACTGACACTTACCACTCCTGAGGGCGGCGGTCCGCCGCCGCCCTCAACCTTCTGGTGGCACCGACCAAGAACCTGCCAGACACCTCGCCGTCTAATTTGGTATCGGCAACTTGTCTTGGGGCCAAAGGAGCAACGACTTGACCGTTACGATCCCCCCGCTCGAGCGCAGCGATTTCCTGACCGGCCAGCCGCTTGTCGACGGCACCGAGATCTGTGCCGACTCTACCTACGCGGTCACTAACCCGGCAACCGGAAAAACGCTGGCGAATGTCGTCAAGCTGGGCGCTGCCCAGACGCACCGGGCAATTGAAAGCAATTCCCGCGCCTTCATCGATTGGCGCAAGCGGCCCGCTCAGGAACGCGCGCGCGTGCTGCATGACTGGCTGGCGCTGGTCCGGCTCCATCGCCACGATCTTGGTTTGCTGATGACCGCCGAACAGGGCAAACCGCTGGCCGAAGCGCTGGGCGAGGTCGATTACGCCGCAAGCTTCATCCAGTGGTTCGCCGAAGAGGCGCGCCGTGTCTATGGCGAGGTCATTCCGGCCAGTTCCGAGCGGCGGATTATCGTGATCCGTCAGCCGGTCGGCGTGGCTGGCGCCATTACGCCGTGGAACTTTCCCGCCGCGATGATCACCCGCAAGGTCGCGCCTGCACTGGCGGCGGGCTGCACCGTGACCCTCAAACCGTCCGAACTCACCCCGCTGACCGCTTGCGCTCTGGCAAAGCTCGCTCTCGAAGCGGGCATTCCGCCCGGCGTGTTCAACGTGGTCTGCGGGGATGCACCCGCGATCGGATCGGTCCTGACCAGCCATCCCGATGTCACCAAGTTCACTTTCACCGGTTCGACCGCGGTTGGCAAGCTGCTGACTGCGCAATGCGCCACCACCCTGAAACGGGTTTCGATGGAACTGGGCGGCAATGCCCCGCTGCTAGTGTTCGACGATGCCGATCTCGATCAGGCGGTCGAGGGGGTGATCGCATCGAAATTCCGTAACACCGGACAGACCTGCGTTTGCGCCAACCGGATCCTGGTGCAGAGCGGCATTCATGACCGCTTCGTCGAGGCGCTGGCCGCCAGGGTCTCCGCGTTCCGGGTCGGCAACGGCCTTGAAGGTGCAACCGACCAGGGACCGTTAATCACCGCATCAGCCTTGGCCAAGGTTCACGGGCATGTCGCCGACGCCGTGGCGCAAGGTGCCCAGCTGGTCACAGGCGGCAAGGGACACGAGGCCGGAGAGCTGTTCTTCCAACCAACTGTTCTGACCGGAGCGAGCCCGGCGATGCGGCTAGCGGACGAGGAGACTTTCGGGCCGGTTGCCCCGGTGTTCCGTTTCGAAACCGAGGTCGAAGCGCTGACGCTTGCCAACGCCACGCGCTCGGGGCTGGCGGCCTATGCCTTCACCCGCGACATTGACCGCGCCTGGCGGGTTTCCGAAGGACTTGAGACCGGGATGGTCGGCTTAAACAGCGGCATCGTCTCGACCGAGACCGCACCGTTTGGCGGCATCAAGGAATCGGGACTTGGCCGAGAAGGTTCGCGACACGGTATTGAAGAATTCTTGGAGATGAAGACCATCAGTGTTGGGGTCCGGAATGAGAGTCCGGTGTAAGCGGAATGCGGTCCCGAGGAGTCAAGATTTTCGTTGCTCAATGCGGAATGCATTGTATGATGTCGGCAAAAGAGTGGGAGACGGAATTCAGCATGCCCTTCAGGGTTAGGCCTTATGCGACCTTGACCGCCCAGAACGCGCAGGAAAGTCTCCTGCCGTGAAGCGCATGGTCGTGGGGATGACCGGCGCAACCGGCTCGGTCTATGGCCTTCGCCTGCTTGAGCTACTGCGCGAGACGGGCGGTTGGGAAACCCATCTGGTGATGTCTCCGGCGGCGCTGCTCAACATTCGCGAGGAACTGCCCGAAGGCAAAGCCCGGCTCGAAGCACTGGCCGATGTGGTGCACAACGTCCGCAACGTCGGCGCCTCGATCGCCAGCGGTTCGTTCGTGTGCGAAGGCATGGCGATCGCGCCCTGTTCGATGCGCACGCTGGGCGCGGTGGCGCACGCCCTGTCCGACAACCTCATCACCCGTGCGGCCGACGTGATGCTGAAGGAACGGCGCCGCCTTGTGATGATCACCCGCGAAGCGCCGCTCAACCTGGCGCACCTGCGCAACATGACGACCTGCACTGAAATGGGGGCAGTGATCTTCCCCCCGGTGCCGGCTTTCTATGCGCGGCCGACCTCGCTGGCCGAGGTAGTCGATCACAGCTGCATGCGGATACTGGATCTGTTCGGGCTTCATTTGAAGTCGGAGAAACGCTGGCAAGGCCTTAGCAAAGAGGCTGCAAGCCTTGTTTCGGGTGCTGGGCAAATGGAAGGGAATTGAGAATGGCGTGGGATGTCAGCCGTCGCACCGTCGTGAGCGGTGGCGCCGTGGGTGCTGTCGTTGCCGGTCTGGGAATCGGCCGCAGCGCTTTTGCTCAGCGGCCGCGCAAGATCATCGTCATCGAAGAGACGCACGTTCCCGAAAGTCGACTATTTGCCGAAACCTTTATTAATTCGGGGCGCGCACCGCAGGTTGTCCGGATCGACCGGAGCTTCAACGGCCTGCTGCATGAACTTGAAGCGGTTGAAGGCGTGCTGGTCGGCCTTACTTCCGATCCCGCGGCGATGATCGCCGGGCAGATCCTTGTGGCCGGCGGCGCCCGCCCGCTACTGCAGTGGACCCATCAATACCGCAAGCTGCGCTGGGAACACCAGACTGTCGGCGCGCCAACGCTGCTTGCGCGGGCCAGCGTCGGCTGGCCCAGCGTTCTTGCCCACCACATGCAGGATGCGCTCGTCGGCGATCGCCAGGATGCCGAACTGCGGTGCCAGTCAGGACATTGCGGCCTCGATGGCAAGAGCCCCGGCATGCTGGTTTCATGGGCATTCGAAGTGGGAGTACAGCAGTCGTGAGTACGCGCATGCCACAAGGGGTCGACGCCGCAACCTTTACCAAGGCTCTGGACGAATTAGCGGTTATCGTCGGCAAGGAATGGGTCTTCGTCGATGAACTGCCGCTGTCGGCCTATCGCGACGCCTATTCACCGCTGGCCGATGGCGAGATGCTGCCCTCGGCTGCCGTGGCACCGGCCAACATGGAACAGATTCAGCAGGCACTGAAGGTATTCAACGCTTACAAGCTGCCGATCTGGACATTCGGCAACGGCCGCAATTTCGCTTATGGTGGCCCGGCCCCGCGCCAGTCCGGTTATGTCATGTTCGACCTCAAGCGTATGAACCGCATTCTCGAAGTCAACGAGAAATACGGCTATGCGCTGGTCGAACCAGGCGTTTCCTATTTTCAGCTTCACCGCCATCTGCGCAAGATCGGCAGCAAGCTTTGGGTCGATCCTGCGGCACCAGGTTGGGGCGGCGTCATGGGCAACGCGCTTGAACATGGCGCGGGTTACACCCCCTACGGCGATCACTTCGTCATGCAGTGCGGCATGGAAGTTGTCCTTGCCGACGGTAAGGTCGTCCGCACCGGTCAGGGCGCGATCGAGGGGTCGCAGCATTGGCAATCCACCAAGCATGCAGCCGGTCCGCATTTTGATGGCATGTTCACCCAGTCCAATTTCGGCATTGTTACCAAGATGGGTATCTGGTTGATGCCCGAACCGCCGGGCTACAAGCCGTTCATGATCACTTACGAGCGCGAGGAAGACCTTGCCGCAATCTTCGATGCGGTGCTGCCGCTGAAAATCAACCAGGTTATCCCGAACGCCGCTGTGGCGGTCGATCTGTTGTGGGAAGTGTCCGCCAAGACCACGCGTCGCCATTACTTCGACGGCAAGGGCCCTATCCCAGATTCGATCCGCAAGAAGATCGCGTCGGATCATGGCCTGGGCATGTGGAACTTCTACGCCGCGCTCTATGGTCCGCCGCCGGTCATCGAGAACAACTGGAAGCTCGTCGAGGAAGCGATGATGAGCATTCCGGGTGCCAAGCTGCACCTCAACCGCGATAACGATCCCGCCTGGGACTATCGCGTGCAACTGATGCGCGGCGAGCCGAACATGACCGAATTCAGCATTATGAACTGGATCGGCGGCGGCGGGCATATCAACTTCTCGCCGATCTCGGCACCCGACGGTAAGGAAGCGCTGAGCCAGTATAACCTGATCAAACAGCGCTGCCACGATTTCGGGTTCGACTATATCGGCGAGTTCCTGGTCGGCTGGCGCGACATGCACCACATCCTTATGATCATGTACGATCGCGCCGACGACGGCATGCGCAAGAGCGCCTATGACCTGTTCGGCAAGCTGGTAGACGAGGCAGCCGGTGCGGGCTTCGGCGAATACCGCACCCACCTCGCCTTCATGGACCAGATCGCCAAGACCTATAAGCACAACGATGGGGCGCTGTGGGACCTGCACCACCGTCTCAAGGACGTGCTCGACCCCAACGGCATCCTCTCCCCCGGCAAGCAGGGGATATGGCCCCAGGCGATGCGCAACCAAGCGTAATCACACGGCCGGCTGAACAAAGACTTCAAGGATTGACGACCATGACGCAAATTGAGCACTGGATTGGCGGCACCGCCGTGGCTGCAACGGGCGGGGCCTATTTCGACGATCTTAACCCGGTCGATGATTCGGTCTATTCCCGGGTTCCCGCCGGCACCGCGGAAGACGTGAACCGCGCCGTGGAGAACGCGCATCAGGCCTATCTCCAGCATCGCGATCTGCCCGCCGCAGTGCGCGAAGGGTGGATCGCGAAAGCCGCCGAAATCATGGAGCGCGATACCGCCAAATTCGCCGACGTGCTGGTCGACGAAATCGGTTCGCCGATCGCCAAGGCCGGGTTCGAAACCCGCTTCGCGGTCAGCTTCCTGCGCGCGGCGATCGGCGTGCCGCGCCGGATTCGGGGGGAAACGATCCCTTCGGACACCCCTGGGCGGTTCAGCATGAGCCTGCGCCAGCCGGTCGGTGTGGTCGCCGGGATTACCCCGTTCAACGTGCCGCTGATCAAGGGGATCAAACAGTCGGCCATGGCCCTGGCCACAGGCAACGCCTTCGTGCTGCTACCCTCGGAAGCCGCGCCAATGATCGCCGATCTGCTCGCTAAATTGTGGAAGGAGGCCGGCGTTCCCGACGGCTTGTTCAACGTGGTCTACGGCAATGGCGCGGAGATCGGCGACGTGCTGACCGGCCATCCCAAGGTCGCATCGATAACCTTCACCGGGTCCTCGCGCGTCGGCAAGCACATCGCCGAAATCGCTGCCCGCAACCTCAAGAAGTACACGCTGGAGCTGGGCGGCAAGAGCCCGCTGGTGATCTGCGCCGATGCCGATCTGGACAAGGCGGTCAACGCCGCGCTGTTCAGCATCTTCATGTACCAGGGCCAGGTCTGCATGGGGGCTTCGCGGATCTATGTGGAACGGTCGATCTTCGACCAGTTCGCCAAGGCCTTCGCCGCCGCGACAGGCCGCGCCAAGAGCGGCGACCTGCGCGATCCTACCACCATGCTGGGCCCGATAATTTCCGAACGCCAGCGCGACCGGGTCCGCCGCCACATCGACGATGCCCGGTCCAAGGGCGCAGAGCTGCTAGCCGGTGCTGAGTGGAACGGAAACGTATGCTCAGCGACGGTACTGCGCGGCGTTACAGCCGAAATGACCGTGTTCGAGGAAGAGACCTTCGGCCCGGTCACCTCGCTCTTTCCGTTCGACACAGTTGAGGAAGCCCTCGAACTCGCCAACAACACCGAATACGGCCTCAGCGCCTCGATCTTCACCCGCGATCTCGACAAGGCGCTGGCCTTTGCCCAGCGGGCCGAAGCGGGGATGGTCCACATCAACGCGCCGACCCTGCACGACGAGCCGCACGTTCCGTTCGGCGGAACGAAGGCCTCTGGGTTCGGGCGCGAAGGCACCGAAGCCGATCTCGAGATCATGACCGAATGGAAATGGGTCACGATCCAGTCGGCGACTGAGGGCGGACACTGACAGGCGGGAACGAATGACCATGAACGATCTCCCTAACCGCGTCCGCTCGATCTCGTCGTTGCGCGACTTCCTCGAACTGCTCGAGGATGCCGGCCAGGCGATCACCTGGAGCGATGCGGTGATGCCCGAACCCGGCGTGCGCAACATAGCCGTCGCCGCATCGCGCGATGCCAACGGCGCGCCGGCGATCGTATTCGACAATATCACCGGTTACCCCGGCAAGCGCTTGGCGGTGGGCGTCCATGGTTCGTGGGACAACATCGCCCTGCTGCTGGGCCGACCTAAGGGCACGACCATCCGCGAGCTTTTCTTCGAGATCGCCGGCCGCTGGGGCGATCAGGAAGCGCAAATCAGCTTTGTCCCAGAAGCCCAGGCCCCGGTGCACGAATGCCGGATCGAACAGGACATCAACCTTTACGATGTCCTGCCGGTCTATCGGATCAACGAATATGATGGCGGGTTCTACATCGGCAAGGCCTCGGTCGCCTCGCGCGATCCGCTCGATCTAGACAATTTCGGCAAGCAGAATGTCGGCATCTATCGCCTGCAGATCCAAGGGCCGGACAGCTTCACCCTGATGACGATCCCCTCCCACGACATGGGACGTCAGATCATGGCGGCCGAACGGGAAGGCGTTCCGCTAAAGATTGCGGTCATGCTGGGTAATCATCCCGGCCTTGCGGTGTTTGCTGCCACCCCGATCGGCTACGAGGAATCGGAATATTCCTATGCCTCGGCGATGATGGGCGCGCCAATCCGGCTGACCAAATCGGGCAACGGGATCGACATCCTGGCCGACAGCGAAATCGTGATAGAGGCCGAACTGCAACTGGGTGAACGCGAGCTGGAAGGGCCGTTCGGCGAATTCCCCGGTTCCTACAGCGGCGTGCGCAAGGCGCCGATCTTCAAGGTCACGGCGGTGTCGCACCGGCGCGATCCGATCTTCGAGAACATTTACATCGGGCGCGGCTGGACCGAGCACGATACGCTGATCGGCCTGCACACCTCCGCCCCGATCTATGCCCAACTGCGCCAGAGCTTCCCCGAAGTCACCGCGGTCAACGCGCTTTACCAGCACGGACTGACCGGGATCATCTCGGTCAAGAACCGCATGGCCGGCTTTGCCAAGACGGTCGCGCTGCGCGCGCTGAGCACGCCGCACGGCGTGATGTACCTCAAGAACCTGATTATGGTCGATGCCGATGTCGATCCGTTCGATCTCAACCAGGTGATGTGGGCGCTTTCGACCCGCACCCGTGCGGACGATATCATCGTGCTGCCCAACATGCCTGCCGTGCCGATCGATCCTTCGGCAGTGGTCCCGGGCAAGGGGCACCGCCTGATCATCGACGCGACCAGCTATCTCCCGCCCGATCCGGTGGGTGAAGCGCACCTTGTCACCCCGCCGACCGGGGACGAGATCGACGCCCTGAGCAAGCGGATCCGCGAAATGCAGCTGGGAGCCCTGTCATGACCACCACCGTCTGCGGGCGCTGCAAATCGAGCGGCGCTGTCACCGATCATCAGGGCAGGCAGGACGGCGCGGTCGTGTGGACGATCCTGCGCTGCCCGACCTGCAACTTTTCCTGGCGCGACAGCGAACCGGCCCGCGCTATCGACCCGGCTGTGCGCTCGGCCGATTTCGCCGTCGATGCCGGCGATCTCCAGCGTTATCCCAAGATTCTCCAGCAATAAGGCTCCCAACGCCATGATCGATCAAGCCCGCCAGACGGCCACGCTCGGCACCCTCACCCAGGCACTCGGCAAGGCCGCCGTCGATACCAGCCCGCAGACCCTGGCCCGCTATGCTGTCCCAGGGATGGCACCGGCAGGCGTGGTGCTTCCGGCCGATGAAGCCCAGCTCGCCAAGGTGCTGGAAGCTGCGCGCACCAGCGGCGGTGTGGTCCAGACGGTCTGCAACGGCGCCTACGGACTTGAAAAAGCCGTACAGGACAAGGTGATCGTGCTTGACCTGCAGAAGATGAACAAGGTCCTCGAGGTCAATGACGAACTGGCCACCTGCCTAGTCGAACCGGGCGTCACCTTCCGCCAGCTCGATGCCCACATCAAGGAAAAGGGAATTAAGCTGTGGGTCGACTTTCCCGGCAATCCCGATGAAAGCGTGGCCGCCAGTTTCATCAACCGCCGCCCCGGCTACACCCCCTATTCCGATCATTTCCTGATGCAGTGCGGGCTCGAGGTCATGCTGGCTGATGGCAAGATGGTGCGCACCGGCATGGGCGCCATGCCCAAGAGCACCTGCTGGCAGCTGTTCAAGTTCGGCTATGGCCCTTGGGTCGATGGCCTGTTCACCCAGTCCGATTTCGGGGTTGTGACCAAGGTGGGCATGTGGATGATGCCGCAGCCCCCGGCGCACCAGACCTTCATGGTCTCGGTCCCCAAGGAGGACGATCTGGGCGCGTTGTTGGACGTGCTCGGGCCGCTCAAGCTCAACATGGTGGTGGCCAATGGCGTCGCGGTGGGCAATGCGCTCCACGAAGCGGCCCTGCTCGGCAAGCGCCGCGCCGATTTTGAGGGCCAGGGGCCGATGGCGGCAAGCGCGGTCAAGGCCGCTGGTGAGGTGCTCGGACTAGGCTACTGGAACCTTTACGGCTCGCTCTATGGCCTGCCCGGCAACGTCGCGATCCTGTGGGACATGGTCAAGGGCGCGTTCTCGTCGATCAGCGGCGCAAGGGTGATTACCGATGGCAAGGGCATCGATCCCAAGCTGTGGGCCTGGCGGATGGGCACTATGACCGGTGTGGTGGCTGATCCCCCGGCCAGGATAGCAGGCTGGAGCGGCGACATGGCGCTTACGGTCAACCCAGTCAGCCCTGTGGATGGCGAGGAAGCCGTCAAGCTCTATGAACTGTCGCGCGATATCTGTGCCAAAAACGGCTTCGACTTCGTTGGCGAAACCACCGCGATCTGGCGTTCGGCCAACCATCGCCAGGTGCTGCCCCATGCCGCCGGGAAGGGCGAGGATGCGGTACGGGCCAAGACCTGCGCCGAAGCCCTGATCGCCGCGCAGGCCGAGGCCGGCTTCGGCCAGATCCTGACCGACCCCGGGCTGGGGGCGGCGGTTGCCAAGACCTATGAAAAGGGTGGCCGCTCGGCCCTGCATGCGCGGGTCAAGCAGGCGCTTGATCCCAACTCGATCTTTGCCTCGGTCTGAGCCGATGCGTCGCCATGCCTGCGGAGGTAAAATGAATAAGTTCCTCGCCCTTTCGCTTTTCGCTGCACTTGCTGCCTGTTCGTCCGCACAAGGCGAATCAGTGGTGGACGGTGCGGAGAATTATGAGCGTTACTGCGCAGGTTGCCACAACCCCGGCCCGGGCCACGGTGGCACCATGCTGCTGGCCGAAAAAGGTGCTCCGGTGCCTTCGCTCATCGGTCGCAAGGACTTAGATTACGATTACCTACATTCGGTCGTTCGCCAGGGCCTGATCGAAATGCCGCCGTTCCGACCGACCGAATTGTCGGACGCGGAGATCAAGCAGATCTACGATCACATCGTGGCGCAGAAGCTTCCCCCCGCAAAGGCCGAACCCGCCAAAAACAAGGCACTTTGAGGTCAAATCAAGCTGGGCGGAAAAGGTCGACAGGGTTCGTAAGGCTGAAATTGCTAGGGTGCCAACGGAGTATGCGGATAGCTGGTCGCCCGTGAAAAACGCTGAAAGCCCCAGGAATGCGTGAGCTTTGGCGGGTTTGAAGTAATCGGATTTGCAAGGTTCTGGGGAAATCGGGCGAAAAGCTTGCGATTTTGCGCGCCCGCGCACGTAGGGGCTTTTCTCGCAAATCGGGTCGTGATTCAGTGTGCTGGTCGACACGATGAGGTTCACCGATGCCGCCGAAGAAACCCGCCCCGCGCAGTGACGAGCTGTTCCGCAGTCAACTCGACAACATGATCGACATGGAACACGCGCTGGTGAAGTTGGCGGGGCTGATCGACTGGTCTCGGTTTGAAGCAGCGTTTGGTCGGTTCTATCATGAGAAGGGCCGTCCGGGCCTGTCGACGCGACTGATGGCGGGCCTGCATCTGCTCAAGCACATGGAGGGTCTGTCGGACGAGGCTGTCTGCGCACGGTGGGTGGAGAACCCCTACTTCCAGTACTTCTGCGGCGAGCAGTACTTCCGGCACAAGCTCCCCCTGGATCGCTCGTCGATGACGCGCTGGCGCGGACGGATCGGTGCCGACAAGCTGGAACTGCTGCTGGCCGAGACGCTGCGGGTTGCGATGGAAACCAGGGCGATGCCGCCGCAGGCTTGCGAGCGGGTGACGGTGGATACGACGGTCCAGACCAAGGCAGTTGGACACCCCACCGACAGTCACCTGTTGATGCGCGGCATCGAATGGTTGAACCGGCTTGCCCGAAAGCACAGGCTCAAGCTGCGTCAGTCATTCCTGCGCGTTGGACGCCAGGCCCGGCGCGATGTCTCGAGGCTGATCCACGGTCGTGGGCACAAGCAGGCCATGCGCTGGGTTCGCAAGCTGCGCACCTGGCTGGGCCGGCTTGACCGCGACATCGGCCGCAAGATAGCCGGGAACGAGGAACTCGAGACCGCCTTCGCCGTCGCTCGTGAGCGGGTGGCGAAGATCCTGACCCAGAAGACGAACAGCACCGACAAGCTTTACGCGCTGCACGCGCCCGAAGTGGAATGCATCGCCAAGGGCAAGGCGAGGACGCGCTACGAGTTTGGCGTGAAGACCTCGATCGCGGTCACCAATGCACGCACCGCCGGTGGCCAGTTCATCGTGGGAATGCAGGCTCTGCCCGGCAATCCCTACGACGGCCACACCCTGTCCGGGCAGATCGAACAGGTCGAGCGCCTGACCGGTGTCACCGTCGAGCGGGCCTATGTCGACCGGGGCTACAAAGGCCACAAGCATGGCGGAAAGGCTAAGGTCTACATCGCTTATACCCGCGGCATCGCCTCACCTACGATCAAACGCGAGCTGCGGCGGCGCAATGCCATCGAGCCGATCATCGGCCACACCAAATCTGATGGCCTGCTGGAACGTAATCACCTTGCCGGCGCCACCGGTGATGCCATCAACGCCATCCTGGTCGCCGCCGGACATAATCTGAGGCTGCTCGTCGCATGGCTGAACATGCTTTTGCGCGCCCTGCTCGCGGCTTGGCTTCCCGCTGTCCCGTCCGAAATGGCCCGTGCCTGAAGCCGTCGGGCACGTCCAAGGTTCGATCTATCCCGCCCCGAAAAGCAAATCGCGTTCTTCACGGCCGACTAGCTGGTTGCTTTGGTGAGCACGCACCTTGTGTTTGATAGTCGTCATTATCGATAGCTACGGTACACAAGTGATCGCTTAGTTACGCTGTTGTCTGGTTCCGCTCGCCGCACCACAAAAGCGCTTTCGGTCCAGCTTTCCTCGCTGGCCCGGTTGGCCTTGTGCTCGGCAGCGTAGCCTTCCTGGGAATTTCAGCTCGCTACAACCGCATGCGGGTATTTGCGTGGATTTTTTCACTTTCGGGATTTGTCCAACTCACAAGGTTCGCGGTAACGCTTGAAGAACTCCTCGCCATTACTGCATCTGAACCGAATGATATCATATGACGAGTGGAATTTATGATCGAGATGGCACGGTTTGATTGGAGCGATCCCTTCAACTTCGATGATCAACTGACAGAAGAAGAACGAATGGTGCGTGATGCGGCTCATGGCTTCGCGCAAGGGGAACTTCAGCCCCGGGTCATCAATGCCTTCCGCGAAGAGCTGGATGCAGCAGAGTTGTTTCCACTCATGGGACAAGCCGGCTTGCTTGGAGCGACGATCCCACAGTCTTATGGCGGTGCTGGAGCTGGCTATGTCTCCTACGGCCTGATCGCGCGTGAGATTGAGCGCGTGGATTCGGGCTATCGGTCAATGGCATCGGTGCAAAGCTCGCTCGTCATGTATCCGATTTTTGCTTTCGGCTCGGAAGAACAGCGGTTTAAATATCTGCCTGGCCTAGCCGCAGGCTCGCTGATCGGCTGCTTCGGCCTGACAGAACCTGATGCGGGATCTGATCCTGCGGGCATGCGCACAATCGCGAAGAGAATTGATGGTGGCTATGTCCTTTCCGGCATCAAAACATGGATTTCGAATGCTCCTTTCGCCGACGTCTTTGTTGTCTGGGCAAAGAGCGAAGCACATGATGGGGCCATTTGCGGCTTCGTGCTTGAAAAGGGCCTGAAGGGGCTTTCCGCTCCCAAGATCAAGGGCAAGCTCAGCCTGCGTGCCTCGACCACCGGCATGATCGTGATGGACGAGGTTGAGGTTGACGAAGAAGCCTTGCTCCCCGGGGTCCAGGGTCTCAAGGGCCCCTTCGATTGCCTAAACCGCGCACGCTATGGGATCAGTTGGGGAGCGCTCGGCGCCGCGGAATATTGCATGCACGCAGCCCGCCAATATGGACTTGATCGGCACCAGTTTGGAAAGCCGCTTGCCGCCAACCAACTCTATCAAAAGAAGCTCGCCGATATGCAAACGGACATTGCGCTAGGGTTGCAAGCCTCATTGCGTGTCGGCCGCCTAATGGACGAAGGCAGGTTCGCGCCGGAGATGGTCTCTCTCGTCAAGCGTAACAATGTCGGAAAATCGCTTGATATTGCGCGCCATGCCCGAGACATGCACGGCGGTAATGGCATCAGCGATGAATATCAAGTCATGCGGCACATGGTGAATCTGGAAACCGTCAACACCTATGAAGGCACGCACGATGTGCACGCGCTCATCCTTGGTCGAGCACTCACTGGCATTGCCGCATTCTAGGGCAGGCCACCTTTCTTCTTCAGTGTTGCGCTGCTTGGTCGCAGCAACAATCGTTGTGTCGAGTGAGCGGAAACGACGGAGCGTGGTGGCCGCCTCAATAGCTTCGCGGTAGTTTCAGGACATGCTCTGCGATGAATGACAATATGAGATTGGTCGAAACAGGTGCCACCTGATAAAGGCGGGCCTCTCGAAATTTCCGTTCGATGTCGTATTCCTCAGCAAAGCCATATCCGCCATATGTCTGGATGCAGGCGTTGCCCGCTTCGACTGCTACGTCCGCGGCAAGCATTTTTGCCATGTTCGCCTCGGGTCCATGTTCAAGCCCCGCTTCGTAAAGGCGCGCGGCCTCATGGACCATGAGCTCGGCAGCGCGCATATTTGCGTGGGCTCGCGCGATCGGGAAAGAGACGCCCTGATTCATGCCAATGGGGCGATCGAAAACCACCCGTTGATTGGCATAAGCAATGGATTTTCGGGTAAACCATTTTGCATCACCGACGCATTCGGCAGCAATAAGAACTCTTTCCGCATTCATGCCCGAAAGGATGCAATGAAAGCCCTTGCCTTCTTTGCCTAAGAGATTGGCGACCGGGATGCGCATCCTGTCGAAGAAAAGTTCCGTCGTGGCATGGTTCATCATGGTGCGGATAGGCCGGATCGTTAGCGAACCCGCGGTGCGAGCCTGATTCATATCGACGATGAATATGGAAAGACCGTCGGTTTTCTTCGTCACTTGATCGCGCGGCGAAGTCCGCGCTAGCAGCAGCATGAGATCGCTGTGTTCGGCGCGACTGGTCCAGATTTTCTGGCCGCTCACCACAAAATAGTCCCCATCGCGAACTGCCGTCGTCCTTAACGCAGTGGTATCGGAGCCGCTTCCCGGCTCGGTTACGCCGAAAGCCTGCAAGCGCAGTGCGCCGCTTGCGATCGCGGGAAGATAAAGGCGCTTTTGCTCATCCGATCCATGTCTGAGGATGATGGCCATGTTATACATCTGGGCATGGCATGCCGCTCCGTTGCAACCCATCGCTTGAATCGTCTCAAGGATGGCAACTGCAGCCGAAAGGCCCAGACCTGATCCGCCATATTCCTCGGGTATGAGCACCGAAAGATAGCCAGCGCTCGTCAACGCATCCACAAAGGAGGTCGGATATTCGCGATCAGCGTCGAGCTTGCGCCAATATTCACCCGGGAACTTTTCACACAGCCGGCGCACGCCGTCGCGGATTTCGTGAAAGTGTTGAGGTTCGAAAGGACTAAGAAACTGCATCGCCCTCATCCTGAGAGATTGTGAAAAACCCTTGATCTGCAACGATGACGTCGCGCTCGAGCACCGATGCCCGAAAAGCGCCATTATTCCAGATTTCGGTTCTGATGGTTTCACCAGGGAACACCGGCGCGGCGAAACGCAGTTGCACTGCGCGCAGGCGCTCGGCCTGGTAGCCAAGTCGCCCGCGGAGGATGGCGTGAACGATGATGCCCATCGTGCCCAAGCCGTGCAATATCGGCATCCTGTACCCGGCGCGCGCCGCGATTGCGGGATCGCTGTGCAGCGGGTTGAGATCTCCATTGAGACGATAGATCAGGGCCTGTTCGGGACCGGTCGTCAGGTCAATGACAAGACCGGCATTGCCTTCCGCCACGGGTACCGGCGAACTTCGCGGTGCTTCGCCTTCCCCTCCGAACCCGCCGCCGCCGCGAATGAAGATCGTACGTTCAAGACAGGCAAAGCAGGTGCCGCGATCATCGCGGATATTGGTTTCGGTGAATATCAACGCGGCCTTGCCCGCGCCTTTGTCGACAATGTGGGTGACGCGGGTTGTGCTTTCGACTTCGCCAGTTGCCGGAACCGGGCCAAGCAGTACCATGGATTGGCCGGCATGCAGGACGGAAACCGGATCTACACCGGAATCAGGGTGCCCCAGCCAGAACCCGGGACTCGCGAGAACGAGCGCCATGCCGGGCATGGCAACCGGTCCACGAAGGGGATCCACGAATGGCAGCTGCGCGAGGTCGGTAGGATCTCGCCCCATCCCGATCGATAAGGCGTAAAATGCAGCATCGCGTGGAGTGACGGTCTGACGAACCGCAGGAATACGAAAGTTGAGCAATTTTTGCGGATCGATTGTCACTTTCAATTTCCCTGGAAGGTGGTCAAAGGGTGGCGCTGGCAACCATGATCGGACGGCCATCGCGCGCATGGGCGACGAACTGAACACTATTGCCGTTCGCGCGAAGCGCCAAATGCAGTTCCTCGCCGCAGATCGCGGCAGACACCGCTCGGCAATCGAAGCACCGAAGCGCATTGTCGCCGAAGTGCTGCTGGGCGAGTTCCAGCAGCAGTGTCGCCGTCAACGGACCGTGAACGACGAGGCCGCGATACCCCTCGATTTCGCAGGTGTAGGCCCGATCATAATGAATCCGGTGACTGTTGAAGGTCAGCGCCGAAAATCGGAACAGCAAGGTTTCGGAGGGGACCAGCGCGCGGTGCGCAACCCATCGGGATCCGTCGAAGATCATGTCAGACGGCCTTGGCAGCTCTGCGGTGCCCAAAGGCATGGGATCCCGATAAACGATCGCTTGGGTTTCGCGAACGGAGAGTTCGCCTTCGCAGCGGGTTTCTTGTGCTATCTCGACGAAAACAAGCTTGCCGGTCGCCCCTTGCTTTTCGGCGATGGAATTGATCCGCGATCTGCGCTGCACCTTCTGACCGATGAGCAACGGCGAAAGAAATTCGATCTTGCTCGATGCCCACATCCGGCGCGACTGAGGAAGTGGTGGCATGAAGCTGCTTTCGCCGCCGCGCACCGGATGGCCATCCACGCTCAATGCCGCTGTTGGCGCGTCTGGCAGGCAAAGGCACCAATGATAGCCTTGCGGCACGCTGCCATCTGCCGGCGCAACGCGGTCGAAAGTCGCCAGCCACCGTCTTGCGGCAGCGAGTTCCAGATAGTCGTGACGCAATTCTTCACGACCGATCCAGCTTTGCCATTGTTCGTCTGGCTGGGTGGTCATAAATCATCTCCGGTCAGGCCGCGGGCAATCACCTGAGCCTGAATTTCCGCAGCGCCCTCGAAAATGTTGAGGATGCGCGCATCGCAAAGGATGCGACTGATCTCGTATTCAAGGGCATAACCATTGGCGCCGTGGATCTGCAGCGCAGCGTCGGCGTTCGACCAGGCGGCGCGAGCGGCAAGCAACTTTGCCATGCCGGCCTCAATATCGCAGCGCTTTTCCGAATCCCTGGCTCGCGCGGCAGCATAGCAGAGTTCACGCGCCATCACAAAATCGACAAGGCTCATCGCCAGCTTGTCCGACACGCGCGGAAACCCGACGATGGCCCTGCCGAATTGCTTGCGAACCAAGGCATAGTCGAGGCCCAGTTCGAGGGCCCGCCGCGCGACGCCGATAGCCCGCGCGGCGGTCTGGATGCGTGCGCCCTCGAAGGTACGCATGAGCTGCTTGAACCCTTTCCCCTCCTCGCCGCCCAGCAGGGCGTCTGCCGGCGCGGTCATGGCATCGAACTGCAGGGCATATTCGCGCATCCCGCGATAACCGGGGACCTCGATCTCGCTTCCGGTCATGCCACGGGCTGGGAAACCGTCATCGCTCGTGCCCCGAGGCTTGGGCACCAGCAACATCGACAGCCCGGCGTAACCCCTGGCTTCAGGTAATGTTCGCACGAGCATCGTCATCAGATCTGATCGGCTGGCATGGGTAATCCAGTTTTTCGCCCCGTTGATGACCCAGTGATCGCCGTCGTGCCGTGCACGGGTTTGAATGGAGCCAAGATCCGATCCGGTGTCGGGTTCGGTGAAGGCTGCTGACGGCAAAACCTCGCCGCTCGCGATCCTGGGCAGCCACCAGGCCTTTTGCGCTTCGGTGCCGTTCAAGCCGATCAGTTCGCCGGCGATTTCGGACCGCGTGCCAAGCGAACCCGCGCCAATCCAGCCGCGCGACAATTCCTCGGTTATGATGCACATCTTTAGCTTGCCAAGGCCAAGACCCCCATAGATTTCGGGTATGCAGACTCCGAATGTACCGAGATCGGCCATGGCCTGAATCACTGCCTCGGGGATCAGGTCATTCGCCAGATGCCATCCGTGCGCCTGGGGCACGATGACAGCATTGGTGAAGCGACGGTATTGCTCGCGGATCGTGTCGGCTTCGGCATCATCGAGCGACTCGCTTGGCCATTGCCCCTGGGCCAGGGCTGCGGCCACTTCGCCTCTGGTTGCCGCATAGTCCACATCGAGCAGGTCCGCGCACCGGTCGAAAAGCGTGCGGGCAGCGCTGCCAAGTCCGAGGTCGCCGGGGCGGAAGATTTCGTTCTGGCCCATCGGCAGGCCGCCACCGATCTGACCAATGCATTCAGCGAAGGCCAGAATGGCGATCCTGGCGTCAAGATCATTCTTGCTGCCCCTGGCCTCGGACCATTCGAGCACCGCTTCCAGCGCAGCCACAAGCGTGGCCACCCAGGCATAGCCGTGCGCGGCCCGCTGCTCCTCATCAATCCTTCCGGACACCAAGCGCGCGCCCAACGCTGCCTTGACCGAGGCGCGATAGTCTCTCGCGGCGTTCAGGGCCTGGCGCAGATCAGCCACCTTCAGGCCGCGCGCTCGAAGATTGCGGCGATGCCTTGTCCGCCGCCGATGCACATCGTCTCAAGACCGTAGCGGCCTTTCGTGCGCACAAGTTCGCGGGTAAGGTTGGCAAGAATACGACCACCGGTTGCACCGATCGGGTGGCCAAGCGATATACCCGAACCATTGACATTGAGGATTTCGTTCCGGCCGTCGTCATCCGACCAGCCCCATCCTTTCAGAACCGCCAGGACTTGCGGTGCGAAGGCTTCGTTCAGCTCAACCAGATCAATATCGCCCCAGCCAAGGCCGCTGCGGGCGAACAAGCGTTGCACTGCAGGAACGGGACCAATTCCCATGCGACTGGGATCACAGCCCGCCGCGGCCGAGCTATGATAAAAGGCGATCGGTTCCACCCCCAGTTCGTCGAGTTTGTCTTCGGCCACCACTAGGCAAGCGGCAGCGGCGTCGTTCTGCTGACTGGCGTTGCCAGCGGTCACGACGCCGCCCTCAATCGCCTTCAGCGCGCCGAGCGAAGCCATCGTCGCGTCGCCGCGATAACCTTCATCGTGTGCGAAGATGGCAGGCGCGCCCTTTCTTTGCGGCACCACAACCGGCACGATTTCGTCGTCGAACATTCCATTCGCCCAGGCGGCCGCGGCCCGCTGGTGGCTGCGCACGGCATAGGCATCTGCCTGTTCCCGGCTGATGTCATAATCCCTGGCAAGATTTTCGGCCGTTTCGATCATGCCGGAAATAACACCAAAACGCTCCGTCGGCTGAGACATAAGGCGTCCGCGCGTCAACCTGTCGTGAAGGGTGATATTGCCGGAACGCTTGCCCCCGCGAAGGTCGGTTGAATAATGTTCGACGTTGGACATTGATTCGACCCCGCCGGCGACAACAACGTCGGACATCCCCGTCTGCACCATCATCGCGGCGTTGACGATCGCCTGCAGCCCCGAACCGCAGCGCCGGTCGAGCTGATAGCCGGGGACTTCAAGCGGCAGGTCGGCAGCCAGCCATGACCAGTGGCCGATGGCCGGCGCCTCGCCGTTGCCATATCCCTGACTGAACACGACATCGTCAACCCGGGCGGGATCGATCTTCGTGCGCTCGATCAGGGCCTTGAGGATGACTGCGCCAAGCTCGCCTGCAGTCATCGGCGAAAGAGAGCCGCCAAACTTGCCCACCGCAGTGCGGATCGGCATGACAATGGCTGCGCGACGAAGGGTCATTTCGGGTCTCCACTCGCTATGTTGCCCACAATACCTGCGTCGATCAGGCGGGCGATTTCGGCGGCAGGCAGCGAGAGCAGATCCGCCAGGACTTCTTCGGTATGCTGGCCATTGTACGGCGCGGGACAAGGCTCCCGACGGTGCATTTGAGGAACGGTGGCGAATGTGCCCGCGGCGGGATAGTCGAAGCCGCTGGGATTTGGCACCGTCCCGAAAATCGGATTGTTCGCTACCAGCGCTGGATCGTGAACCGCATCAAGCATCCTGCGATAGGGCGAAAAGACGATTCCCCCCGCATCGAAGGCAGTGGACAGATCGGCGTAATCACGCGAACGGATTGCCCGTTCAAACAAGGGATAGAGCATGTCACGCAAGGTATATCGGAGGCCGTCATCCTGTTCGAAAGAAACACCGCGCTCTTGTTCGATGGCCGCAACATCTTCGGAAAGGCCCAGCGCCCCCAGCAAATGGGCCCACTGGCGATGCGTGGCAACGACAATCATTGTCCGCACCCCGTCGCGCGTGGTGAAGTCGCGACCGAACAAACCATAAACTGCATTGCCAAGGCGCGGACGATCCCGGCCCGTATAGAGCATTTCTGCAAGTCCACCGAGGTTGGCGACCGTGCCAATCGCCACGTCTGACAACGGCAGCCGGATCTCGCATCCTTCGCCACTGGTGCTTCGCCACTGCATCGCGGCAAGCATGGCGAATGCTCCGTATGCGCCGGAAATGAGATCCCATGCGGGCAGGACATGATTGACCGGATCGGGGCCCGTTCCAGTCAGCATAGGGTATCCCACGGCATTGTTTATGGTGTAATCGAGCGCGGGCGAGCCATCGGCCCATCCCATTATCCGCAAGGTGACAAGATCCGGACACCCCTGCGCGAGGAGGGCATGGGACAGGAAACCATCCACCGGAAAATTGGTGATGAACTGGCCGGTTGCCCTCACGAGTTCCTGCACTATTTCACGCCCCTCAGGCCTGCGAAGATCAACCGCGACTGACTTTTTTGCACGATTGAGATTCTCCCAATAGAGCGAATCATTCGCCGCCGTCACAGGCCAGCGCCGGTAATCGGGGCCGCCGCCAATCTGGTCGACGCGTATCACCTGTGCGCCAAATTGCGCGCAATAAAGGCCCGCCGTGGGAGAGGCGACGAATGACGATGCCTCAATGATCGATAGGCCATCGAGAAAATTATACATGGCGTTTGATCCGGCCCGCAGGCGAATTGGCCATGCGCCAGGGCGGGGCGGAATGAACCCCCTGGCCGCCCATGGTGCAGCCTGCGGATGAAGTGCAACCCACGAAGGTCAATTCGCCGCCGCAAATTCACGCAGCATGTGCTTAGCGATCTGGAGTTGCAGGATCTGGGTCGTGCCTTCATAAATCCGATATATGCGCGCATCGCGGAAGAAACGTTCGGCATCGTATTCGGCAAGATAGCCGGCACCGCCGTGGATCTGGACGCAGGCATCCACCACGCGGCCGCACATTTCTGTCGCGAAAACCTTGAACGCCGCTGCTTTGCGCAAGATGTTCTCGCCTGCGTCGGCGCGCCGAGTGACATCGTCCATCATGCATTCGGCGGCATAGATTTCGATCTCGCTCTGGGCGAGCATCTGCTGGATCAACTGGAAGTTGGCAATCGGCTCGCCGAATGCCTTGCGCTCGGTCGCGTATCGGATGGCGCTATCCAGCGCCCGGCGGGCATAAGCGGTCGCTGCGGCGCCCACCGACATCCTGCCGTTGTCGAGGCTCATCATCGCGAATGCGAAGCCCTTGCCAAGTTCGCCGCCGAGCAGAGCCTCGCTGCCAACGTGGACATCTTCCAGCCCGATATCGGCGATATGGCTACCCGACTGGCCCATCTTCCTGTCCGACTTGCAGATCGTCACGCCGGGTATGTCAAGCGGGACGATGAATGCCGATATATGGGCGTTTTTGGGCAGATTTTCCATGGCCGTCCGCGCCATGATCAGTCCAACCTTCGCAAAGGGCGAGTTGGTAATATATCGCTTGGTGCCATTGAGAAGCCAGCCGTCGCCGGTCGGCACCGCAGTCGTCTGCAGACCCGCCGCATCTGATCCCGAACCCGGTTCGGTCAGGCCGAAAGCGGCGATTTCACCCGCGGCAATGCGCGGCAGCCATGCAGCCTTCTGCGCTTCTGTTCCACCATTCTTGAGGGCTGAGGCGAACATGCCGACATTGATCGAGATGATCGAGCGGAATGCCGGCATCGCATAACTTAGCGTGTGCATGGTGCGGATATACTGGCTGATGTTCATGCCGGCGCCGCCATGCTCTTCCGGTATGGTCAATCCAAACAGACCCATGTCGCGCATCGCTTCGAGGACGTTTTCGGGGATGAGGTCGGTTTCAATAATTTTGCGCTCGACAGGAATGAGCCGGTCGCGCACGAAGCGTTCAAGCTGTATCAAGAATTGTTCGAAGACTTCTGCATCCATGCCGGCGTTGCTCATCGGTTACCTGTCAGATTGGATCATAAGGAAAGACATGCGCCGAGACTTCATCGGCGCGCGCGAAGCTGCTGCGAAACGAAGGTACAAGCTCGTGGGCAATTGCCTCCGGCGTCCAGCCTTCGACCTTGGTCATCGACCGGATCGGCCGGGGCTTGCAAAACAGGGCGATTTCATTCTTGCGAACCGCGAAAATCTGGTTGGTCACGTCCTTGGATAGGTCGGATGCCAGATAGGCAACCAACGGCGCGATCTTGTCTGCCGACATGGATTGCAACCGTTGGACACGTTCGTGTTCGGCAGGCGTTGTCGCGGGAATTGACGAGGTCATGCGGCTCCACGCAAAAGGCGCGATGCAGTTCGAGCGGACGCCAACTCGCGCCATGTCGAGCGCGATAGACTGCGAAAGCGCGACGACGGCCAACTTTGCCGCCGAATAGTTCGCCTGCCCGATGTTGCCGATCAGACCGCTCGTCGAAGTGAAATGAACGAAACTGCCCGCCTTCTGTTCACGAAAATAGGGCGTGGCGGCCTTGGAAACGTTGAAGACACCAGTAAGATTGACCGCGATGACGCTGGTCCAGTCCGCGTGACTCATCTTGTGCCAGATGCTGTCTCGCAAGATGCCTGCATTGTTCACGACCGCATCGATTCGGCCAAATTTCCGTACCGCATCCTCGATAATGCTCTGCGCCTCCGCCGGATCTGCAACATTACCGAAGTTGGCCGCCGCTTTGCCCCCGGCACCGATGATGTCGTTAGCGGTGTTCTGAGCGAATGCGGTATCGCCGCCGTTGCCCGCCTGCGCCACGCCAGGATCGTTGACGATAATTGCCGCCCCCTGCGCGGCGCAATACAACGCCAGTTGGCGACCTATTCCGCGCCCGGCACCAGTGATCGCGACAACTGATCCATCCAGGCACCGATCCATATCCCGTTCCTCAAATGCAATTAGCCCGACAGGCAGGACTGGCTCAATGCCAGGCTCTGGCAACAAGCTCACCCAGTTCCTCTGCCACTCCGCCAGATGTGCTCGCCAAGGTACAATAGTTGGCAAAGCTTGCCTGGACTGCTGCTTCGGACGACTCGGCACGGGTCAACTGGTCCAGGTCCAGCCCAGCGAGCATTTGGGACTGGACCAGACGTTCACCATGCAACTCTGCCGTCTTCAGCGCCGCATAGGCTGCGGCGTTAATTTCCGACTCAGGCGTACATTGGCACCACTGCTTCATCCAGCGCCGCACCGAACGGACCGGTTGCACGAAGCGTTCATTCGCAGTTGCTGCCGAGTGCTGCGCGGCCTCGATGTCCGAAACAGCGAGAATGGTGCAACGCGCCCCTGCCAACCAAAGGCAAAGCAACACCGTGTTGACGTCACACCCATGCTGATCCTGCAAGGCAAGGCAGGAAGCTGCCACGCCCGGCTTGGCATAAATGTGTAAGGAATAGTCCCATAACGCCGCCGCGTGCTGCTCCACCTGAATTGAAGCTTCATCACCCACTGGCGGCACGGCCGGGCCTTGGTCCGACCGTGCCGAAGTACCCAATCGCGGACCTTGGTGAAAATGCTGACCAGACATGCAACGAGGCCAACCGCCTAGAACGTGCGGGCGCCGAAATGGATTTCCATCATCGGACGCATGACATCCCACCGTTCCAGCTGCGACCAGTGGCCCGAACGGTCGAGAACGTACAGTTCGGCATGCTTGAGATGCTGGATCAGGTATAGGCTGGTGTCGAGCGGCACCACCCGGTCCTGACGGCCATGGAAGATCAGCACTTCGTGCGGCATTTTGCCCAGCAGTTCGGGCGGCATGTTGAGCGTCTCAATGCCGTTCTTCATCGAATCGATCATCTTGACCGCGGTCTTCATGATTCCCGGATCGGTGGCGATCTTGTAACGGTTCTCGACGATTTCCTCCATGCCTTCGAACTTCTCGGCATCGTAGGCGAAGCTGTGCATCACCTGGCGATAGCGGGCATATCGTGGGTCGGAATAGAACGAGAGCAGGCGGATCAGTTCCGGGGTGCGCGGGCCGGGGGCTCCGATCGAACCCATCAGCACCACCTTGTCGATTGTGTCGGGCTCCTCGCTCATCATTTGCAGGGTCAGCGCGCCGCCCATCGAATTGCCTACAACGTGGGCCTTCTTCACACCGAGCGCCTCAAGCAGGCCAAAGCACTGGTCGACCCGGGTGCCGATCCAGCCCATCACGCTGTCAGGCCACGGATCGGGAATCACCGACTGGCCGAAACCGATCAGGTCGGGCGCGATCACGAAGAAGTTTTCGGCGAGGTCCGGCATCAGGTGATACCAGTTGGATGCGGCATGTGCGCCCGGACCCGCACCGTGAAGCAGCAGAATTGCCGGCTTGGACGGATCGCCCGCCAAGAGGGTGTGCGAGGTCAAGCCGCGGCCCGTGATCTTTTCTTCCCTGATAACCCCTTCAGCAGCCATGACATTCTCCCATGTGATCCTGACGATATATTCGCGCGACTCCTTGCCGGAGTTCACAGTCAATTTTGCCGGAGCCTAAGATATCGTTTGACATTGTGCAATGAGTTTTCCCAAGTGTTGCGCATTGGGAGCAGGACACATGACAGGCGAGACATTCGACGATCGACTGGTCGCGCAATTGGCGCAGGAACTCGACCATGCCGAGCAGACCCGCGAACGGATCCGGCCGTTCTCCGTGCGCTATCCAGGCATGCAGATCGAGGATGCCTACCGCATCAACCAGGCCTGGGTCGATCTCAAGCGAGAGCGCGGCCGGGCCGTCTTTGGTCACAAGATCGGCCTGACCTCGCGCGCGATGCAGCAGGCAGCCGGAATCACCGAACCCGATTACGGCACCTTGCTGGATGACATGGTGTTCGAACAGGGCAGCGACGTGCCGACCGCCCGGTTCATCACGCCCAAGGTCGAGGTCGAACTGGCCTTTGTGCTCGGGCGCCGCCTGGAAGGAGCACAGACGACGATTTTCGACGTCCTGAGCGCCACCGACTATGTGGCTCCGGCAATCGAGATCATAGACACCCGGGTGCATCCCAAGGATGCCGAAACCGGAGTGGCGCGCAAGGTCCTGGATACGATCAGCGACAATGCCGCCAATGCCGGAATCATCGTCGGCGGTCTGCCGGCGAAACCCGACGGGCTCGATCTGCGCCGCATCGGCGCCCTGCTCAGCCGCAACGGGGTGATCGAGGAAACCGGCCTTGCGGCAGGGGTGCTTAACCACCCCGCCAACGGCGTCGCCTGGCTGGTACGGCGGCTCGCGCCTTGGGGGCAAGGGCTCGAAGCCGGAGAAGTCGTGCTTGGCGGATCGTTCACGCGCCCGGTCGAAGCGGCGCCGGGCGATGTCTTCAACGCCGATTTTGGCGAGTTTGGTTCAATCGGGTTCCGGTTCGTTTAAGGGGCGAAAATGCAGACACCGGTCAACCGCTTCAAGGCGGCCTTGCGCGAAGGTCCGGTCCAGCTTGGCTTCTGGTTGGCCCTGGCCCATCCAGACATTGCCGAAATCTGCGCGGGCCATGGCTATGACTGGCTGCTGATCGATGGCGAACATGGCCCGCAAACCCTGCCCGGCATCGTCGCGCAGCTGCGTGCGGTCGAGGCGACGCCGCCGTGTTCGGCGATCGTCCGGATTGCCGGCCACGATCCGGTAGCGATCAAGCAGGTTCTCGATCTTGGAGCGCAGACTCTGATGGTTCCGATGGTCGAGACCGCCGAACAGGCCCAGGCCATCGTAACTGCGTCCCGCTATCCGCCTGCAGGCGAACGCGGCCTCGGCGGCGCCCGTGCCGCGCGCTGGGGTGGCTATCCTGCCTATGTCGCAGAAGCCAATGCGCAGGTTTGCATCATCGCCCAGATCGAGACCGCGACCGCCGTCGACAACATTGAGGCGATCGCCGCAGTGGACGGAATCGACGCGCTGTTCCTTGGACCTGCGGACCTGGCCGCGACCGAAGGTTTGCTGGGCGCAATCAATTTCGATGCCCTGTTCAAGCTGACCGGCGAAGCACTGGCGCGGATCGTCTCAACCGGCAAACCGGCCGGGATCCTTTCGCGCGACGAACGCCTCGTCCAGCAGTTCCTCGATGGCGGTGCCCGCTTCATCGCCAACGGGATCGACAGCTTCACCTTGGCCAAGGGCGCGGGCGACGGACTCCGGGTCTGGCGTGAGCGTATCGCGGCACAGGGCGGCAACTGAGGCTATGGCAAAACCGGCTTGGCAGACGCCTCGTTCCAGTGACCCGGTCAAACCGCTTGATGGCGTCCGGGTGCTTGAATTAGCCCGCATCCTGGCTGGCCCATGGTGCGGACAGCTGCTGGCGGACCTTGGCGCCGAAGTGATCAAGATCGAACGGCCCCGTGTAGGAGACGATACGCGGCATTGGGGGCCGCCGTTCGTGACAGCGGAAGATGGCACCAATTTGGGAGCGGCCTATTTCCATTCGACCAATCGCGGCAAGCGGTCTTTCGCAATCGACATCGCCAGCGCGGAGGGCCAGGCCATCATTCGCGAACTGGCAAGCGGCGCAGACATCGTGATCGAGAACTACAAGGTCGGCGGGCTGTCGAAGTACGGGCTTGACCATGCCGCGCTTTCCGCACTGAACCCGCGCCTGATCACCTGCTCGATCACAGGGTTCGGACAAACCGGGCCTTACGCCCACCGCGCAGGCTACGATTTCATCGCCCAGGCCATGGGCGGCATGATGTCGATGACCGGCGAACCCGATCGCGAACCGCAGAAGGCGGGCATCGCCGTGGCCGATCTGTTCACGGGCATGTACAGCACGGTGGCGATCCTCGCTTCGCTCAACCGCCGGGACCACACCGGCAGCGGCGCCCACATCGACATGGCACTGCTCGACACCCAGGTGACTGTCATGGCCAATCAGGCGATGAACTGGATGACATCGGGTAATGTGCCGCGCCGGTTCGGCAACGGTCACGCCAATCTGGCACCCTATCAAGCCTTCCCCACGCTTGACGGGCCCTTGGTGATTGCGGCCGGCAACGACGGCCAGTTCGCCAGCTTGTGCCGCGTTTTGCGGTGTTCACTGCATGAAGACCCACGCTTCGCCACAAATCCTGCCCGTCTCTCGAACCGGGCGGAACTGGTCACAACGGTCGAGGGGCGCACGGCCCAGTGGAACCGACAAGCGCTGTTCGACGCGCTTGAAGAGGTTGGCGTGCCAGCCGGACCGATCAACGAACTCGACGAAGTGTTCGCCGATCCGCAGGTCGTCGCCAGGGGCCTCGCCGCAATGGCCGGAGGGCGCAAAGGCGTCGCCAGCCCGATCGTGATCGACGGGGTGCGAATGGTTTCGAATCTGGCCGCGCCGGGAAGTCCCGAGCCGGTCGGAGACGAATAGGCGGCGCAGTCAGTTCGCAGCCTGAACCGGTATAGGTCCCCCGAACAATCGCCAGCCTTCGCTGAACAGTACAAGCACGATGGTCACGCTCGCCACCCCGAAGAACGAATAGGCCAGAGGCAGCGGGGAACCATTGTAGGCCTGCCCGATTAGTGCGCCCAGCCCCGCGCCAAGCACCAAACGGAAGAACGTCTGAACAGAGGCCGCGGCCCCGGCCACCTTGCCGAATGGCTGCAGGGAAATCGCGGTGAAATTGATGAAGACCGTGATCAGCAAGCACATGTTCGCGGATGTCAGAAGCACGAACTGAAGCAGGGTTTCGCCCGGTCGGGATGCCACATAGATCTGGCCGATCGACACAAGGAAATGGCACAGGATGGCGGCATGGCCGATCCCCCGGATGCCGAAACGGTGTACGATCGCAGAATTGGCAATGCTGGCCAGCATCATCGAGCCCGCCATCAAGCCAAAGATTACCGAATAGGCCCCGCCGGCCCCGAAATGTTCGCCGATCAATTGCTGCGAGCTGTTGATGAAGCCGAAGTGAGCGCCGAAAATCAGGGCCATGCCAATGACGTAACCGATCGACCGGCGATTTGTCAGAACGAGGCGGATGTTGCCGAACAATTCACTCGCACCATGAGACTGCCGCCGGGAAAGCGGCAGCGTTTCTTCCATGCGGAAGAAATACCAAGCTGACACTCCCATCGACAGCACCCCGATGACGATGAAGACGGCACGCCAGCCGAGCGCTGTAAAGATCACATAACCCAAACTTGGGGCGAGGGTCGGGACTGCCATAAACAGCATCGCGACAAAGGCCTGCAGCTTGGCCATGTCTTCGCCCTGATAGCGGTCGCGAACGATCGCCAGAGGAAGGACGGTCAGGGCGGAAGAGGCACAGCCAAGCAGCGCGCGGGCCGCCAGCAGGACCGAAAAGTCAGCCACGAAAGCACAAAGCAGATTGATCAGGGCGAACAGAACCATGCAAACCAGCAGGACCGGCCTCCTCCCAAGCCGGTCGGAGATCGTCCCCGGGACGAGCGAAAACAGGCCCGAGCAGATCAGGAAGGTGCCGATGACCCATTGCCGCTGGTTTGAACCGCTTGCTCCCAGATCGGTTGCCATGGCACCCAAAGCCGGAAGCAACGTTGTAAACCCAAGTGACTGCAATGCCTGGATCATCGCCATCATGGCGATGAACTCCCGTTTGCCGATTGGCTCTTTATCGGACAGCGACAACGTTCATACCTTCCGGATGGTCGGGCCTGGCAGCGCCCCCGCCATGAAGCCGGTCCACCAATATGGAGGCCCGTCCACTTCTGATGTAAAGCCGCAGGAGCTATCCTTGCCAGCCGATCGCACGACTCGCTGCTATGGCCGCCGAAAGGATCTTTTCGATCTTCGTCTTCGAATAAAAATGCTTGTCCTGAACTCGCGAGAGAACGCTCATCGTCGCAACAAGCCTGTTCGCGGAATCAAACACAGGTACACTCAAGGCAGAGAGACCAGGCACAACCGTACCCTGTGTGGTCGCGTATCCCAGCTCGCGCGCTTGGACTATCTGCCTTTCCAGTTCGTCGTCGGAAACCACCAGCCCGCTGGCGCGCTCTTGCTCGATGACGGGCTGGGTCAAAGTTCGTGAACAATGGGTCAAATACAGGATGCCAGTCGACGAAGCCTGCAATGGCAAAACAGAGCCGACGTGCAAACTGGTAAACAGGGGCAGACCGCCATCGATCCAGCGAATCACCGATGGCCCGTAATTACCCCAGACCGCCAGCAACCCTGTCGTTTGCAGTTCTTCCAGCACGCTCGCCAGATTATCGCCAGCGATCCGTACCGGCTCCACCCGCGCCAGCGCGGCCATGCCAATACGAACTGAAAACTCACCTAGTGCATAGCGGCCATTCTGGACATTCTGCTCGACAACGCCTGTGTTGACAAAAGCCAGCAGGTAACGGTGTGCCTGGCTGCGTGACAGACCCGATTTCTCGGCAACTTCACGCAGATGTGCGCCATCCCTTGGGCAATCCATCAAGGCCCTGAGGACGCGAACACCAATTTCCACGGACTGGATAGCCTTGCGTGGCGAATCAGTCGCGCTCCAATCTTCGGCGGGCAAGCGCTCGGTAGCCTGATGTTCGATTTCATCACCTTTACCTGCAAGCTGGTTAGCCTTGCGTGCATTCATCGGTATTCCCATTACCAGCATTCCCCGGCCCGAAGTCCCCTTGCACGACGGGAAAAGAGTTGCATATTGTCCAACGAATAGTGTAGGCGGCAAAATTGTGCAAGAGCATGACCTGAGTCAATTACGACAAAGAGGCCAAGCGTCAACCCAACTAGGCGCTTCTAAACCAGTGAGAGGAAAGGAACCCGGGTAATGGCTGCAATCGCGTTTCCCAGATCGTCCGAAGAGCATTTCGAACAGCTGCGAAAGGCGCCCGTTCTCGCCCTGCCGACGGCTCTCCTGTTTGTCATTTCCATGGCAGGGATCGCAACGACCTGGTATCTGGCGCTGAACTCGATGCTTCCGCTTTGGGTCGGTGCGATCTCAAACGGCCTCGTGACATATCTGCTCTTCAGCGTGATCCACGACGCCTCGCACAAGTCGTTGTCTAGCGTTGGCTGGATCAACGAATCGATCGGCGCGATCGGCTTGTTCTTCCTCTTTCCCTATGCCCCGATGGTCCTGCTCCGCTGGGTCCACAACAAGCACCACACGCATACCAATGGACCCAAAGACCCCGACCGGTTCGAGCATGAATCGCCCTGGTGGCAGGTTCCATTCCGCTGGACCTTCTTCGATGGTGCCTACATCTGGTATTTCGTCAAATATGGTCAGAACGTGCGCAAGAAACATGGCACCGAACTGCTTGTCTTCTATTCGCTCCTCGCGCTGCTGTTCGTTGCGGCAATTTACTTCGGCTTCGGCTGGGAACTGTTCATGCTGTGGTTCGTGCCGTCGCGGATCACGCTGTTCATCATCGCCATCGTCTTCGTCATCCTGCCACATCATCCCGCGATCATCGCGCAAGACGAAGACCCTTACATGGCGACAACCATGCGGTTCGGCTGGGAATGGTTGCTCAACCCGCTACTGGTTTATCAGAACTACCACCTGATCCACCACCTCTGGCCGGAAATCCCGTTCTACCGGATGCACAAGGCCTATTACCTCAAGTACGATGAAATCAACGCCAACCGCATCCCGCGCCAGAAAGCCTTCGCCCTGAAGCCCGAGAACTATGACGACCACTTTGCGGTTCGCCGGGAACTCGACCAGGCGCAAGGCAAGGCCATGCCTGCCTAACGAAATAACGGCCGGACCGTTCGGTATGGTCCGGCCGTACCTCCAGATCGGGGAACGCACTGATGGCCAAGCAACTTCACCTTGGCGCGTTCATGCGCCCGGTCAGCATCCACACCGGAGCCTGGCGGTATCCAGGTGCCTTACCCGACGCGAACTTCAGCCTGGCAGCGATCCAGCGCTTCATCCGCAGCCTTGAAGCTGCCAAGTTCGATTATTTCTTCATGGCTGATCACCTCGGCGTGCTCAACCTGCCACGCCAGGCGCTGATGCGCAGCCACACTGTGACCTCGTTCGAGCCATTCACGTTGCTTTCCGCACTGGCCGGGGTGACTGAGCGAATCGGCCTCGTCGCAACGGCCTCGACCACTTACGACGAGCCGTTCCATGTCGCGCGCCGCTTTGCCTCTCTCGATCACATCAGCGGCGGGCGGACCGGCTGGAACGTGGTGACCACTTCGAATCCGGACAGCAGCCGCAACTTCGGCCTGGAGACCCAGCCAGATCACGCCGCGCGCTATCACCGCGCCCGCGAGTTTCATGACGTTGTGACCGGCCTGTGGGACAGTTTCGCCGACGATGCCTTCGTTATGGACGCAGCAAAGGGCATCTATTTCGACCCCGCCCGGATGCATGCGCTGAACCACAAGGGCGAGCATTTCTCGGTCAGCGGGCCGCTTAACATCGCCCGTCCGGTTCAGGGCTGGCCGGTCATCTTCCAGGCCGGTGCCTCGGACCCGGGCCGCCAGCTGGCTGCCGAAACCGCCGAAGCCGTATTTGCTGCGGAATCGACGCTGGAAGGCAGCAAAGCCTATTACGACGACGTCAAAGGGCGGGCGGCGACGGTAGGACGCAATCCCGATCACATCAAGATCATGCCGGCCGTATTCCTGGTTGTTGGAGACACCGTCGAGGAAGCCCGCGCAAAGCGCGCGAAACTGGACAGCCTGGTCCACTACGACAGCGGCATCCATTCACTGTCCGGCATGCTGGGTCACGACGTATCGGGCTTCGATCCCGACGGCCCCCTGCCCGACATCCCCGAATCCAACGCCAGTAAAAGTTCGCGGCGGTTCATGATCGAATTGGCCAGAGCTGAGAACCTGACGATCCGCCAGCTCGCTGCGAAGGCGGGCAGCTATGGCGGTTTGGCCTTTGTCGGCACCGCCAAGACCATCGCCGACGAGATGCAGCATTGGCTTGAGCAAGCCGCTTGCGACGGTTTTACCACCATGTTCCCTTACCTGCCCGAAGGCCTGGAAGACTTTACCGGCAAGGTTGTACCCGAACTGCAGGCACGCGGCCTGTTCCGCACCGAATACGAAGGCGAAACGCTGCGCGACCATCTTGGCCTGCCGCGCCCGGACAACCGCTTCTTCGCCTGATGCGGTGAGCCGGTTTGTCATCATCGGCGCCGGGGCAATCGGCAGTTTCCTGAGCACGCGGTTGCACAACGCCGGGCATGAAGTTCTGCTGATCGCCCGAGGAGCGCGGCTCGAGGCCTTGCGAAACACGGGCGTGCTGCTGTCCGAAGGCGGGGCCGAGCGGCAAGTGCGTGTGCCGGTGTCCGCAGCATGCGATCCCGCAACGCCGCCGGATCATGCCATCCTGGCAACCAAAACGTTTCAGATCGAATCCGCGCTTGCCCTGCTCGAACCACTGCGCGGAAGCCGCTTCACGCTGCTGACGGTGCAGAATGGGGTCGAAGCACCCGGCATCGCCCAGGCCGCCCTGCCCCGCGCTGTCGTGCTTGGCGCACGCATGCACGGCTTCTTCGAGCTGGAAGACGGGATCGTGCGCCACACCGGCGTCCCCGCCACGCTGCTGGCCGGCCCGGTCGCCGATCGCGCAACCGACCCGGCTCCCGGACAGGCCTCGGCAATCCTTGCGGGCGACCTTATTGCCGCTGGGGTCCCCACCACTCTGACAGGCGACATGCGCCCAGCGTTGTGGGACAAGTTCCTGATGGCCGCGACGATCGGCGCGGTGGCCCCGGCGTTCGGCCTGAAGGTCGGTCAGGTGCTAGGCCATCCCCAGGCCAGCTCGCTTTTGCGCGAGGCCATGGCCGAGGTCGAACGGATCGCAGCGGCGTTGGGCATCGAATTGCCGCCCGATTGCATATACGAGAAGCTGGACTTCATCGGCCGCTTTCCACCCGACGTCACCAGTTCGCTGCAGCGCGATCTCGAAGCGGGCAGACCGTCGGAATTCGTCCACCTCAGTGGGGCCATACCCCGCTTCGCGCGACAGGCCGACCTGCCCGGCCACAGACGAAATCCTCGCGCGGCTGCGCGCCCGCGGGCTTCAACCTGGACACCTCGAAAAACCGTCGGATTTGGGCGTGATGGCTGCTGTATGGACCGCAGAGGCATGGCAGGGCTGGCGTGGCTGCGCATTCTGGGGTGATTTTCATGTCGCCGGTGCCGTTGGGTAGCGGCTTTCGCATCAGGCGGGCGCAGTTCGCCCCTCGATCCAGGCTAGGCGCTGGAAGTTATAGGCCAGATTAGCCATACCGATCTTGATAGTGGCGCGGGCGATGCCGATGGTGCGCACGACGAGCCCCATCCGGTGCTTTTGCCCGGCGAATACATGCTCGACCTGGGCGCGGATCTTGGAACGCCGGGTATTGGCCTTGGCGATCCGCTCGGGCAACGGTCTCCGCGGCTTGCGCCTTTGGTGAATGTGGCTGGTAAACATGCCACTCGCCAGGAACGCCTCGTTCTTCTTGGATCGATAGGCGGTATCAGCCCAGACGCTGGAAGCCGTGTTGTCTTTGCTGATGAGAACCGGCAGCCTTGCGCCGTCATGGGCATTGGCGGCGCTGGCATCCCAAGTGCGGATCAGCCCATGGGTTTTATCGATGCCGATGTGATTTTTGTATCCGAACATCGGGATGGCCAGATCAACCGGCTTAGCCGCCTTCGGATCGGCGCCCTCCCTGACCTTTGCCTTGCTGTACTTGATCGACCAGCGTGCATCGCGATCTTTCTGCCGCGCCTTGGCCGGCTTCCAGTCCGCCGGCACGCGTCCCTCCTTGATTGCTGCTTTCTCCGCTTCGGTATTGCGTTGTTTGGGTGCTGGCACGACAGTGGCGTCGATGATCTGCCCGCCCATGGCGAGATAGCCCCGGTCCTTGAGCGCGGCATCAAAGCGCGCGAATAGCCGGTCGATCGCTCTGGCCTGCACGAGGCGCTCCCGGAACAGCCAGACCGTCGTGGCATCGGGCACGGTGCCGTCGAGCCCAAGCCCCAGGAAGCGTAGGAACGACAGGCGGTCCTTGATCTGGAACTCGGTTGCCTCGTCTGACAGCGAGTAGAGTGCCTGCAGCACCAGGATCTTGAACATCAACACCGGGTCGAACGGCGGGCGCCCGCCTTTGCTCCGAACACTGCGGCGCAAGGCCGCCACCAATGGTCCACGGAAAATCTCGAAATCCACAACAGCCGACAATCGCTCCAGCGGATCACCCGCCGCGCTCAGCGCCTCGTACCTGTCCGAAAGATCGAAGAAACCCGGCTGCCCTATCATCACCGCCTCCGCCGCATCGTCGGCCTAGTGAATCAAATCGGGCACTCAAAAGCTAGAGTTTTTCGAGGTGTCCACCTGATTGATCAGACGATATCCCGCTCCATCGCGCGCCTGGCAAACCATGCACCCGCCATGATCACAGCATGCGCGGCCAAGGTCGTCAAGCCGACCCACAAGGCTTCTCCGCTCCAAACGACGCTATAGATGTCCCAGGCGGAGCCGACGAGTTCGGTCAGCACGATCACCGGAACCAGCGCCCAGTAGCGCAACGGATCGCGCGCGCCCCACAACGCCACAAGGCCGATTGCCGCCAGTTGGATGCCAACGATCAACCAGGCATCAAGCAGCAGGCCGAAAGACGGCGTCCCCTGCCCCAGCGCAATACCGGGGTAGATCAGCCGCAGGGCCCCCGCATAGACCGACGGCCAGAGCAGCACGAGATTGCAGAGATACCAGATCCCCACGGCGATCAGGTAAGTGCGCAGAACCTTCATGGCGGCCTCCTCAGGCGATCGCGAAGATATCCGATGTGGCGCAGGCGATGCGCGCATCCTTGTGCGGCGCATAGTCTGGATCGTTCATGAAGGCGTCGATCGCCTCCATCGAAGGAAACCGGATCACCACGACATAGTCAGGTGCGGCTCCCTCGCCCTCATAACGGACGAACTCGTGCGAACGGCAGACCATTTCCCCGCCGTGGCGTCCGACCAGCGCCGGAACTGCGGCCATATAGCCTGCCACCCAGGTTTCGTCGTGCGATTTGATCGATCCGATGAAATAGGCAGCCATTACTCCGTTTCCTTTGGTCAGCGCTGGGACCGCCAGCTTTCCCGCTAGAGCCCCAGCAAGGTGTTGCGAACAGCTTGCGCAAATCCCGCGGTTGTCCCGTTTCCGCCAAGATCGGGGGTCCTCGCAATATCGGGCGCAATGAGCGCCGTTTCGAGTGCGCGCATCACCAGCGCGGCGGGCTCGGCTTCGCCGAGATGTTCCAGCATCATTGCACCCGACCAAATCTGGCCGATCGGATTGGCGATGCCCTGCCCGGCGATGTCCGGGGCAGACCCGTGGACCGGCTCGAACATCGAAGGGAACCGCCGTTCGGGGTTGAGGTTAGCAGAAGGAGCCACAGCGATGGTGCCAGTGATTCCCGGCCCCAGATCGGAAAGGATATCACCAAAAAGGTTCGACCCAACCACCACATTGAACCGTTCGGGCGACATCACAAAGCGTGCGGCGAGAATATCGACATGATACTGATCGGCGGCAACATCGGGGTATTCGGCGCCGATCACGGCAAAGCGCTCGTCCCAGAACGGCATCGAATGATAGAGTCCATTGGACTTCGTCGCGCTGGTCACATGCCTGCGCCCGCTCCGCCGAGCGAAGTCGAAGGCATATCGCAAGATGCGGTCGGTGCCCCGGCGGGTGAAGATCGCCTGCTGGACGACGATTTCGTTCTCGCCAGTTCCGGTCCGACCGCCGATCTGGGAATATTCGCCTTCCGAGTTTTCGCGCACCACCCAGAAATCGATGTCGCCGCGAGCCTTGTCGCGCAGGGGCGAAGCGATGCCGGGCAGCAGCCGCACCGGACGCAGATTGACGTACTGCTCGAACTCGCGCCGGATTGGCAACAGCAGCCCCCACAGCGAGATATGATCGGGTACCCCGGGAAAGCCGACCGCGCCGAGGAACACCGCATCATAATCGCGCAACCGGTCTAGCCCATCATCGGGCATCATCTTGCCGGTTTTGAGGTAGGTCTGGCAGCTCCAGTCGAAGTGCCGGAATTCGAGCACGAAACCGCACTTGGCCGCTGCCGCCGTCAGCACCGCGATTGCGGCAGGCACCACTTCGCGGCCAATTCCATCTCCCGGAATGCTGGCGATGGAATAACGCCTCATGGTCAATCTTTCCCTACAGATAGCTGTTCAAAGTCTTGAGCACCCGATAAGCGCTGAGAAAGGCTGGCGCAGGAACCTGCAGTTGCTCCGCTGCCGCCGCGAGCGGCCCCAGGACCTCGTCAACTTCCATCCGCCGGCCCGCCACGAGATCGTCATGCATCGAGGTGCGGACGGGACGGTTTTCCGGCTTGAATCTGGTGCCCATCGCCATGACACCGTACACTGCCTCTTCAAAGCTTTCACGGTCAATCTCGACCAATCTGGATACAGGCGCGAAATAGTTCTGCGGTTCGTAGCCAAGTGCCTTGTAGATCGCCAGCAGATCCTTGACGACGTGGACATAGTGTTCGGCGCCTTCGCGAACCGCCACACCATCCACAAAATCGAGCTTTGGAAGCGCGCCCAGCGTACTGGCGCTCCACGACGATGCTCCACCGACCTGAACCACTTTTTCCCAATGGACATGGACGATATCGGGAGTTGAGCGCGAACCCATGCCCGCAGCGTCGAGCGCTACGGCCATGATCCGCGTGCGCTCGCTCTCCCCGCCTTCCAGCTCGCCGAAATAGGCGGTGACGGGAACCGCCATGTGATTGAGCGCCTTGCCCGGTTCGAGCAGGGTCGCCCCGTCCATGATCGAGCCGCCGATCACCTTGTCCTTGCCAAACGCGGCCTGGAGTTTGCCTTCCTTGCCCACGCCGTTCTGCAAAGTCAGCGCGCAAGCGGTGCGATCGACCAACACCTGCGCATCGGCCAGCGCCTGATCGGTACCCTTGGCCTTGGTCAGCAGGATGTAATAGTCGATGTCGCCTTCAACCTCCTCGGGCGTTTCGACCGCGAAGAGGTTTTCGCGCTGGACGAATTGCGCCCGCACACCCGAAATACTCAGGCCATCCCGGCGGATCGCCTCGACATGGGGCTTGCGCGCAATCAGCGTGACCTTGTGGCCGCCGCGCGCCAGGAATCCGCCGATGACCGAGCCTAGCCCGCCGGCACCGTGGAAACAGAAATGCAATTGCTTGGACATGCTTTGGGATTCCCGTTGGTTCGGCTCAGGCAATGCCCAGTTCGACCAGCTTGGCCCTGATCTGCTCTTTCTTTTCCGGCGTCACATCAGCCACCGGCGGCAGGATCGGGCCAGCCTTGAGGCCAATCGCTTCGTACCAGGCCTTCACATTGGCAAGTGCGCTGGCATAGGTCGCGGTGCGGGCGATATCCCACAGGAAGTTGTCGTGATAGAATTCGCGGACTTCGCTGAGCTGATCGGAAGCGGCCCGCGCTTCCTCCCATTTTCCTTCATGCGCCAGGCGGATGTATTCCTTGGCGAAATGGCGCTTCTTGCCGTACAGCATGTAAGACAATTCACCCCAGCAAACGGTGCCGCCAAGACGCAGATCGTCGAGGAAGAAGTATTCGAATGGCTCCATCGTGTTGAAGCCTTCGGGCATTAGCTGGCGGATTTTGATTGTCTCGGCACGGCTCATGGCACCTTGTTTGACGCCGATCACGGTATCGATATCGGCCAGGCGGCGCATCAGGTCCCAGCTCAGCACGGTTCCCGAAACCGGGGTCCGGTAGAGGCAGACGGCCAGATCGGTGTTGTCGGTCAGGAACTTGAACCAGGCATAGATTTCGTCGTCGCGCTTGAGCTGCACAACCGGGTTGATCACCTCAGCCCCGTTATACCCGAGCTTCTCGACGAACTGCATCTTCTCGATCGCGGTATAGACGCTGGGATCGAGCACGATGGTCCACAGATCGAGCCGCCCGGCATTCGCCTCGGCGACGATCTCGTGATAGCGAAACCAGTCTGACGCTGAGACGTTCCAACATTCGGAGATGAACCCGCCGACGGCCAAGCCATCTACGCCCATTTCGACATATTTATCGATGTTGTAGCGGATACCGTCCACATCGAACTTGTAATCGGCGGTCATCGGGGTAATCGGACACTGATAGAAGCCCCTGACGGTCTTCGTAGCCCAAGCCTTGGCGTCCTTACGATCATATTCCATTGATGTGCACCTCATCTCGATTTGGTTCAGAATTTCAGCTTGCATCTGCCGTTCATGAAGGCGCCAGCGCCGCCTGGGCCGCAGCCAGTCGGGCAATCGGCACCCGGAAAGGCGATGCGCTGACATAGTCCAACCCGATCTCCTCACAGAAAGCGATCGTGGCCGGATCGCCGCCGTGCTCGCCGCAGATCCCCAGTTTAAGGTCGGGCCGAGTTTCGCGCCCTTTGCGCGATGCCATTTCGATCAGCTTGCCGACCCCTTCGATATCGAGAGTGACGAACGGGTCCTTGGCGATAATGCCTTTTTCCACATAAGCACCCAGGAAACGCGCCGCATCGTCGCGGCTGATGCCCAGCGTAGTCTGGGTCAGATCATTGGTTCCGAACGAGAAGAATTCCCCGCTTGCAGCGATTTCGTCGGCAACCAGGGCTGCCCGCGGCAGCTCGATCATGGTGCCAACGCTAAAGGCGATCCGCTCGCCTTTTTCGGCGAACACGACTTCAGCTACCCTGTACAGGGTATCCTTCAGTGATTCGAGTTCACGCGGCAATCCGACCAGCGGGATCATGATTTCGGGACAGACCGCCATGCCCGCCTCGCCCGCGACTTCGAGCGCAGCCTCGAAAATCGCGCGAGCCTGGATTTCGTATATTTCGGGATAGACCACGCCAAGTCGGCAGCCTCGATGCCCCAGCATGGGGTTGGTTTCCGCCAATTCGATTGCGCGATTCCGAACCTGCTCCACGTCAATACCCATCGCCCGCGAAAGCTCGGTGAACTCGCTATCCGTATGCGGCAGAAACTCGTGCAGCGGCGGATCGAGGAGGCGGATGGTGACTGGCAAGCCTTCCATGATCTCGAAGATTCGTCGGAAGTCGGCGCGCTGTTCGGGCAAAAGCTGGTCGAGCGCGGAGCGTCGTTCCTTTTCGCTGTCGGCCAGGATCATCTGCCGCATAGCGAGGATCCGACTTTCATCGAAGAACATGTGCTCGGTTCGGCAAAGCCCGACCCCTTCGGCCCCGAACCGGCGGGCCATTTCGCAATCGAGCGGGGTTTCCGCGTTGGTCCGAACCTTCAGGCGGCGATGCTTGTCAGCCCATGCCATCACCGTTGCGAAATCGCCCGAAAGTTTGGGCTGGATTGTCGGTAGTTCGCCCAGGAACACTTCGCCGGTCGAACCGTCGATCGTAATGAATGCGCCCTCTTCGAGCCGCTGGCCGCCGATCTCGGCGACCCGCGCGACCGGGTCGATCTTGAGACTGGCGGTGCCCGCCACGCATGGCCGGCCCATACCCCGCGCGACCACGGCCGCGTGGCTGGTCATGCCGCCGCGCGCCGTCAGAATGCCGGTTGCGACGTGCATGCCATGGATGTCGTCAGGCGACGTCTCATGCCTGACGAGGATGACCTTCTCTCCAAATTCGGCCCACCGTTCCGCTGTTTCCGCATCGAATACCACACCCCCCGAGGCTGCCCCGGGCGAGGCAGGCAAACCCTTTCCGAGCAGCACCCGCGGCGCATTCGGATCGAGCGAGGGGTGAAGCAACTGGTCGAGCGAGGCCGGGTCGAGGCGGAGCAGCGCGGTCACTTCGTCGACCAGGCTCTCTTCGACCATGTCGACGGCAATCTTGAGCGCGGCCATGGCAGTGCGCTTGCCCGAACGGGTCTGAAGGAGGTAGAGCCTGCCGCGTTCGACTGTGAATTCGATGTCCTGCATGTCGCGATAGTGGCGCTCCAGCAGTTCGAACACCTCAGCAAGTTGAGCATAGGCCTTCGGCATCGCTTCCTGCATTGAGGGAAGCCGCGCACCTGCGGCTTCGCGGGCAGCCCTGGTCAGATACTGGGGCGTGCGGATGCCGGCGACAACATCCTCACCCTGGGCGTTGGCCAGCCATTCGCCGTAGTAGGCCTTCTCGCCGGTTGCAGGGTTGCGGGTAAAGGCGACACCGGTAGCGCTGGTCTCGCCAAGATTTCCGAACACCATGGCCTGGACGTTAACCGCCGTGCCCCAATCTCCGGGGATATCGTTCAGGCGCCGGTAGACCTTGGCTCGCGGTGAGTCCCATGAGAGGAACACCGCCTCGATTGCCGTCCAGAGTTGTTCATGTACATCCTGAGGAAAGGCCGCGCCGTGATGGGCAAGCACGAGATCCTTGAAGGTCGCGATCAGGCCGCGCAGATCGTCCACTCGAAGATCGATATCCTCATCGACGCCGCGATCTTCCTTGATGCGGTCAAGGGCTGCCTCGAATACGCCATGCTCGATTTCGAGCACGACACTGGAATACATCTGGATGAAGCGGCGATAACTGTCGAGCGCGAACCGCTCATCCCCGGAGGACTGGCCCAGGCCGGTGACGGTCGCATCATTGATGCCAAGGTTGAGGATCGTGTCCATCATCCCCGGCATGGATACCCGCGCTCCCGAACGCACCGAGACCAGCAGGGGATCGCGAGGATTGCCGAACGTCTTGCCCGTCGCCCGTTCGACCAGCCCCAAAGCAGCCGAAACCTCATCGCGGATGCGATCAAGTGAAGCTCTGCCGTGGTCAAGATAAGCGAGGCATTCGCCGGCGGAGATCGTGAATCCAGGCGGGACGGGCAGCCCGATCCGCGCCATCTCGGCGAGGTTGGCCCCCTTCCCGCCCAGGACGCGCTTGTCGAGGTCAATCTGACCTGCGACCAGAACGCCGGAACCGAAGGGAAACACACTCGACATTGTTAAATTCCTGAGGTTCAGGTGCAGGTCCAAGGCGGCGCAATTCGATTGGTGCGCCGCCCCAGAAGCGATCTACATTTTGAGAATGGCCTTGATCGCCTTGCCGGTCTTTTCGGTATCCTCGACGGCCTGGTTGATCTGGTCGAGATCATAGAAGGTGCAGAGCTTCTCGAACGGGAACAGCCCGGCCTTCTGCATCGCAATCAGTTGCGGGATGAAGACCTGCGGGGTGCTCGATCCTTCGACTACGCCACGCAACTTGCGGCCAAACAGCATGTTGTTCATGTCTAGCGAAAATTCGGTGCCCAGCTGCGCCCCGCCGACCACTGCGGTTTCACCCATGTTGTGCGTGCTGTCCACCGCCGAGCGCAGCACCGCTGGAATGGCGGTAGTATCCATGGCATAGTCGGCGCCGCCACCGGTCATCGCGACGATCGCTTCCTGAGCGTTGACCGTGTTGGCGTCGATCACATCGGTGGCGCCCAGTTCACGCGCCAGTTCCAAGCGGCCTGCGTTGCGGTCAACCGCGATGATCTTGAGGCAGCCCGAGGCCTTGGCGGCCATCACTGCGCTGAGGCCCACCGACCCGGCCCCGAAGATCGCGATCGAGGAGCCAGGTTCGGGACAAAGCGCATTGAGGATGCTGCCCGCCCCGGTCTGGATGCCGCAGCCCAGTGGGCCCAAAAGTTCGATCTGTGCGTCGTCGGCAACCTTGACGCAGTTGTTTTCCGACGCGATCGAATAGGTCGCGAACGAGGATTGCCCGAAGAAGCAGGCGTTGACCTCTTGGCCGTGGCGGGTAATCGGCGTCGAACCATCCAGGCGGCGGCCCATGAAATTGAGCGGGAACAGGCTCGGACAGTAGGCCTGATGCCCCTTGAGGCACGATGGACAGGTGCCGCAATAGCTGAAGGAGAGCACGACCTTGTCGCCTGGCTTGACAGTGGTCACGCCGCGTCCGACCTTTTCGACAACGCCCGAACCTTCATGGCCCAGCACCGCCGGCAGCGGCGTCGGGTAATATTGATCGCGAACCGTCAGGTCGGTATGACACATGCCAGCTGCAGCAACCTTGACCAGCACTTCGCCGTCGCGCGGATCCTCGATTGAGACGTTATCCAGAACGAATTCACCACCCTGACGCTCAATAATTGCCGCGTATGCGTCCATTATTTCTCTCCCGTTTCCTGATTTCTATTTGATCGAATTTGCTTATGCGAAGAAATAGAGATTCTTGTCCTGCACGACGCGCGCGTCGATATTCAGCTTCCTGCTGAATACCTTGAAGCCGCTGTCTGTTTTCCGCAGCTTGTCTTCGCGTCCCAGCGTGTGCACGTAAACTTCGCTCTGTCGGCGATTGCGGTGCACCAGAACATTGGAGAACACCTCGAATTCAAACGGTGCAATTTCGAATGCTTCGACATTGGTAACGAAATAGCGGATTCGTGATGGCGGATCTTCCATCCATACCTGGCCCGTCAGCAACCGGTCGACCCGCTGCTGCAGCTCGGCATAGTCATCGTTGTAGATTGCGGCATCCCCCGGGGTTGGATCCGGGCGGCGGTCACGTGCAAACCGCTGTTCGTAAACTGGCATCCAGTAATGGATATCTTCGGCGATTACAGTATCGAACCATTGGCGATATTGCTGGTTTTGCAACATCCGCACCTCGGCGGAATAGTGACTGACGATGGCATGATGCAGTTCCATGCCTACGGGCTTGCGTGTTTCGGTCATCTTGCGGTCCAGATTGCTGTCGGGATCAGTCTTGCGGCTCGGCTTGCTTCGCCGACAGACGTTCAGGCCAGAAATTACGGTTGGTCCACATTGCATCCCAGGTATCGTCATTGGCCCGGATGGCGGCCCAATCTGGCGCATCGAGAATTTCTTGCCAGAAACGATAAAAGCCTCGATACGAGGTTTCGCCGATGAAGCTGACCCCGACAATTCCTGGATAGACGGGGTGCGGCCCTTCGCGGTCCTTGCCCATGCTCGAATTCATCCGCCCCTTTCGGGTGATGATACCGTTGTTGTTGTAGGTGGCCGACGACATGTTTTCGCCATCGTCGCTTTCGAGCGTTCCCGCCGTACCAAATGAACGGATCGCTTCGCGCTGGATCGACCGCTTAGTTTCGGTGTCGGCATTCTTCGGCACCATGGTATAGGTCCAGACCTCGATTTCATGCGGCCCGCGCGGATGCCAGATCTTGAAGGTGTTGGTTCCGTAGAGGAACGAACAGTTGGGGAAGATCGACGTATTCCAGTGACCGACATAGAGCCGTTCGCGCTCCGGCCCGAATTTTTCGCGAATTCCGCCCCGCGTCTGCTCGAGATATTTGACGTACCCGTCGCGCTTGACGTGGATCGCAGTCGCCGCATTATCGATCAGGCCAAACCCGTGGCCATGCCGCATGGTGAATTGCAGACCAAGGTCGTCAAACGGCATGTCGGCGCGATTGCCCGACAGGCCAGCCAGCTCGCCCCCGATCATCTGGAGAGCGGCGGCATGCGTCCAGCCCACGTGATACCCATCGCCGACGAAGTTCTCGGTCGGGACTTTCCAATTGCAGGCGAGGGTGCTTTTCAACGGCGGCCCGACCAGTTCCAGACCACCGTCCGGACCGTCCCAGATCGTATCGAGGTACCAGCAGAAGTCCCCCAGATAGTCCTCAAGCGATGGCGCTTCGGGATCATGGCAGCCGAAGATGAAGCCCTTGTAAGTTTCGACCCGGATCGGCGCGAGCCCTAGCTTGGATTTGTCGAGATCGCTGTGATAGCACCGCTCTTCCATCGGAACATCGACGAGCGAACCATCCTGACCGAAAACCCAACCATGATAATTGCACACGAACGCCTTGGCGCTGCCGCTGTCAGCATGACAGATCTGGTTGCCGCGGTGCGTGCAGGAATTGATGAACGCCTTCAGCGAACCGTCCGGCTGCCGCGACAAGATGACACGGTCTTCTGCCATGTACGTCGTAATGAAGTCGCCCGGTTTGGGAACTAGCGAATCATGCCCGAGCATGAGCCAGCATCGCGAGAATATTCGCTCCAGCTCCAGCTGATAGACATCTTGATCCCAGAACACCCGGCGAGACTGGCTCGCACCGGCGTTATCGACGAGTCCCGACGATCCATTCATCGCATCGCTCCCATGCTTTTTGTTACGAGTGCCGCATAGTCGATTCGTGCTATACATGCAACGCGATGCACCATATGCAAAACCTACCGTTGGCGCAAGGACGATTCTCAAGGGGCGTTTGTGGGGAGAATGTTAGGTTGCAAGATGCCGATAGCAACACGTCCAGCATCCTTGGTCTTGGGTCCAGGCTCTGGCAATCACCAGCCCTATTGCTGTGTCTGGCCTCGTTCTTTTGGGCCCTGAATCCGATCGTCGGGCGGGCGGCCAAGGACTTGCTCTCACCTGTGACTCTGGCGTTCTGGCGGTGGGTGGTGGCGCTGGTCTTCGTGCTCCCTTTCGCTTGGCGGCACCTCCGCGACGACCTGCCCGCCATTGTTGGCGGCTGGCGGTTCCTTGGGCTCCTCGGGGCTGTAGGGGTGGGGCTGTTTTCTTTTCTCGTCTATCAAAGCCTGCAGTTCACCACCGCGACCAACAATCTTCTGTTGCAATCGACCATGCCGGTGATGACCCTGCTCATGCCAGTTGTGCTGTTTCGGGAGAGGGTGCGCCCGATCCTCCTCGTTTGCGCACTCCTTTCGATCACCGGAATCGCGTGGATCATGACCAAGGGGCATCCCGACTATCTGCGCTGGGATGCGCTGAACCGAGGCGATCTGCTCGCCATCATTGCGGTTTTTCTCTATTCCGCCTATGCCACCTTCCTGCGCCGCGCACCGGCGATGCACCACCTCAGTTTGCTGGCTGTCCTGTTCGGGGTCGGGATCGCGGCTTTGAGTGTGCCCTATGCCTGGCACCTCTGGTGGGCTGGCCTGACCGTGGCTTCACCTGCTGCGCTCGCATCGCTGCTCTATATCGGGATATTTCCTTCGCTGCTGTCCTACGCGCTGTTCAATCGCGCGGTCGCCTTGGTCGGCTCGGGCCGCGCGGGGGTCTACATGAACCTGCCATCGGTGCTCGGGGTCCTGATGGCCGTACCTCTGCTTGGAGAACGGTTCGCAAAATACCACCTAATCGGTTCGCTGTTGGTGGTTGCATCAATCCTCTTATCGCGTCGGGTCAAGACATAAGGTCAATGAGGCCCTGGCTGCTGCGGCGTATAGCAGAGCAGTCGCGGAATTTATGGTTCGCTCAAAGTCCTTGGCGAGGCGTCGGTTTCGATTGCTCCATGCGAAGTTCCGCTCGACGACCCATCGCCTTGGATGGACGACGAAGCCGGTCTGATCGGCGAATTTCCGGACGATTTCGACGGTCATGGCGGTAGCGTTGCGGACGCGATCGCTGTTGTAGGCGCTGTCGGCGAAGATATGTTCAACGCAAGGGTGGCGCTGGCGCGATTGCTTGAGCAGCGGCACAGCGCCATCGCGATCCTGCACCTCAGCGCTATGGACCAGCAAGGCGAGTGTCCGGCCAGGGCTTGCGGCCAGACAGCGCGCCCATTCGCCTCGTCCAGCGCGTGGCTGGAATTAGGCCGAGATTTGATGAACCGGACGATCTCCTTGGGACTAAAACTGAAGGCGTTGGCACGTCGCTTCCAAGCCGCGCCTTCATGGCGGCGTCGGCGGCGTTGAAGTCATTACAGAGAAGTACACGCGCGAACCGCGCGATGAGCGGACGCGTCGCGGAGCAGGCGCGTCTATTACCCTGGCGTATCCGGCGAGCTGATCGAGGAGCTTCACCACGCCCGCGGCTCCCGTCTCAGCGGGATCGCTCGACGCTTCGCCGGTGACGACTACTGCTACCGAGCGGGCTGCCGGTTTGGCGGACACCGAGATAGGTTCAACCAGGCTACGCCAGCTTCCCGTTCGAAATCTATGGGGCTGAGATAGCCAAGGGTCGAGTGCCGCCGGGTCCCCGCCTTGCGCCTGCTCAGGCGATTGGCGACGGGGCCATGAAGACCGCGCGCGATCGGGGCGAGAGCGCGCGAATGGTAGGAACGATTGGGGAGGCGTCGCGCCAGCTCGTCGCAGATCTGATCAAGACGGGGGATCGATGGACAATGAAATCGGCTGCGTGCCTCCGGCGCCGGAGGCACGCGATAAGAACCGCCGCCGCTAATTGCATCGAGAGGACCGCAATTGGCTATGCTGATATCAAAGCATATTTCAGAGCCCGATCCGAAAGTTGTTGAGCAATACCAGCATGTTGTGATTCACGCCTCTTTGCGACAAGAAGGAGTGGATGGTGGCATGGACTGGTATTGCCCGGCGTGAGCATAGTCGGGAAGGTTTGCGATATCCATCGGATATGACGGACACGGAGTGGGTGCTGGCAGCACCTTTCGTTCCACCGGCGAGGCGAGGTGGCCGACGCCGGACTACCGACATGCGCGAGGTTCTGAACGCGATGCTGTACATCGCGGCAAGCGGGTGGGCGTGGCGGCTTCTGCCGAAGTGCTTTCCTCCGGTATCGACGGTGCGGCGCTATTTCTATGCCTGGCGCGATGCCGGTCTGTTCGACGCGATCAACACGGTGCTGGTCATGAACCTGCGGGAAATCGAAGGGCGTGAAGCTTCGCCCAGCGCCGGAGTGATCGACAGCCAATCGGTCAAGACCACCGAAAGTGGCGGAATCTCGGGCTATGACGCGGGCAAAAAGGTGAAAGGCCGGAAGCGACATATCCTGACGGACACCTGCGGCTTCCTCATCTTCATCCTCGTACATGCCGCCGATATTCAGGACCGAGATGGGGCCGTCGATGTGCTGGCAGCCATTCGCAAACGGTTTCCCTGGCTGCGACACATCTTTGCCGATGGCGGTTACGCAGGCGATAAGCTACGATCCGCCTTGGTTGGCATGGGCAAATGGACGATCGAAATCATCAAGCGATCGGACAAGGCGAAAGGCTTTCAGGTGCTGCCCCGCAGATGGGTGGTCGAACGGACTTTTGCCTGGCTCGGGCGCTGTCGTCGGCTCGCAAAAGACTGGGAGCGATCCATAGCCTCGTCCACCGCTTGGGCCCTCGTCGCCTCAATCCGCATGCTCACGCGCAGAACCGCAAGGCTTTGTCAGAATTGAGAAACTTCCGAATCCGGCTCTTAATCCCGACGCTCACCGTGGTACCGCTGCCTTGGATGTCAAATCCTCACAGTGCAAGGTTCGCGCGGCAATTAGTCTGTCGCGAGTTCGATTGTCGCTGTCTACCCGCCCCATACCAGCAGGTAAACGCCTTGACCTGACGCACTCAACTGGCCCGGTCGGACATCAGTGATATGCGCGCGAACAACTAAATTACCTACCCGCTTATTATCGACCGCACGAGCGATCTTTGAGAGAAGCTTGTCATGGTCGAGGATAGTCAGCGATAACGGGTATGGCGAAAAGAATGCGACCATGTCCGAGCTGGGTGCGCGTCATGTCGCTGAGCTGCTGGCGCTGCGGATCAGGCGGCCGATCGCCGACAAAGGTCTGCCCCCCGCCGTCACGCGCCGGGCCGATTTACCCAGATTAGACCCAAAAAGGGAACCGTTCCGTTTCCTTATCGTTTGAGCCGTTGATCTTGGTCAATGTCTAACAAAACCAACGGATGATTTCGATGAAGATTGCGATATTTGCCGCGCTGCTTACCCTGGCGCCAGTTCCGGTGTTGGCTCAGGCTGTTTCGCCGGCGACTTCGGGAACGATGACCAGCGCCGACATCGGCGTCTCGCCGATCGCAAGCCAGAGTGGACCCAACTACGTGCTCGCCGCGGCCGACGCCAATCTTTACCAGATCAAGGCGTCGCAGCTCGCCGCGACGCGCGCGCAGCGTGATGACGTCAAGGCCTATGCGAAGCGCGTTCTGGCAGAGACGCAAAGTAGCCACAAAGCGCTGCTGGCGGCGTTGAAGAACGATCAGCGCACGATCAAGGCGCCGTCCTCGACCCTTTCCGCCGACCGCGCTGCCCTCCTCAAGCTGCTCCAGAAGGCGCCGAAGAGCGCTTTCGACAACCTCTATCTCACCCAGTCGGCGCAGGTTCAGCAGGATACCTGGGCGGTGCATAAGGGTTACGCACAGGACGGAACCGACCCGGCGCTGCAGCAGGTCGCCGGTACCGCGGTCCCGGTGCTGGAGAACGAGCTCGCCACCGGCAAGTCGCTGACCCCCACCGGGCTTGCAGGATAGGTGATACCCGCCGGGCCAGGTCGACGCAGCCCCCCAGACCTGGTCCGGCACCTGTTTACTGCCATTGATGCTGCGGTTGTAGCCGGCGGCATTGCTCGCCTGATCCGGCCAGCAGAGATGCTCCATCACTGTCAGCAGCCGTAACGGCCGATACGTTTGCTGCCCCAGTAAGCATTCGCCAGGTTGGGCCTGAGATCTTCGAAAAGCGCTTGCGCGAGAGCACGTCCCTCTTCGGTGAGCGAGGAGAGCTTCTGCCGACGATTGCGCTCCCCGACACGCCCGCAAGGTCACCATCGCTGATGGTGTGGCTGCGCGGCGACATTTACGATGGCCGGTTCAGCGGCAACTATGATGGCCGGTAGGATCGGTTGTCTGGCCTGATCGCAGGGAGGGGCGGAGCCCCGACCGGAGAGCAGGCCAGACAACCGATGGCGATCTTTTCTCCCCTGGGCGGGAGTGCGGATCGGGCTGCGGCGAGCGGTGGTATCGGAACACTCATCGAACATTGAAGCGATGGGTTGCGATGCCGGGCCACCACCTTTCCGATCAGCAGGTATTTCTTTTCATGGTTGAACGTCGCCATCACACCCAGTCCGTTGCGGCCGCCAAGGCCGGTATTAGCGAGCGTAGCGCACGCCGGATCGAGAACGATCCGCGCTTGCCTTCCCAGAAGAAGCAGGGACGCCATTGGCGCACCCGCGCCGATCCTCTTGAGCCTTTCTGGCCCCGTATCGAGGAGTTGCTCAAGATCGACGGCATTCTCGCCGTCACCATCTTCGAGACGCTACAGGACGAGTTTGGCGAAGAGGCCGTTCCCGACAGGATCAGGCGCACGCTCGAACGTCGGATTGCCCGCTGGCGGGCGCTGCATGGCGAGGAGAAGGAGATATTCTTCCCGCAGCGCCACGAGAGCGGGCGGCAGGGCCTATCGGATTTCACGGTCTGCGACGACCTGAAGGTCACCATCACCGGCGAGCCTTTCGCCCACCGGCTCTATCATTTCCGCCTGGCCTGCAGTGGCTGGGAGCATGCCGCTGTCGTACTGGGGGGCGAGAGCTTTGCCGCCCTGTCCGAGCATCTGCAGGATGCGCTGTGGAAGCTGGGCGGCGTCCCGGTCGAGCACCGCAGCGATTCCCTGTCCGCTGCCTACAAGAACCTCGACGCCGATGCGCAGCGGGATTTCACCCGCAGCTACGACGACCTTTGCCGTCATTACGGCATGATCGCGACCCGCAACAACCGCGGCGAGGCCCACGAGAACGGCTCGATCGAAGGCCCTCATGGCCATCTCAAGCGACGCCTCGACCAAGCCCTGCGTCGCCGGGGCAGCCGGGACTTCGACAGCCTCGGCGCCTGGCGCGATTTTGTAGAAGCCGAAGTCGCCAAGCAGAACCGCCGCAAGGCCAGGCTCGTCGACGAGGAACGCCGCCTGCTGGGACGCCTGCCAGCACACCGCACCACAGACTTTGCCATGATCGCGGTTGATGTCAGCCGTAACGGCACCGTTCCTATCGACAGGGTCATCTATTCGGTCCCCTCCCGCCTGGTCGGTCGTCGGCTGCACGCCCATCTCTTCGATGACCGCATCGATCTATTCCTCGGCCCCGACAAGGTGATGACCACCCCACGGGTCCGTATGCCGCATCCCCAAAGAGGCCACCAGATCGATTTTCGCCACATGATCGCCAACCTGAGGCGCAAGCCCGGGGCATTGCGGAACCTGGTATACCGCGACGCCCTGTTCCCCGCCCACGCCTACAGGCGGGCATGGCAAGCCTTCGACGACCAGCTTGATGCCCACCAAGCCTGCCGTGACACCGTCGCCCTGCTCGATATCGCGGCAAGAGGAGATTGTGTCGACGCGCTGGCTCTGCGCATCGACGCGGCACTCGATGCTGGTCGTCTCCCCGATGTCACCGCGCTCAGGCAGGAGTTTCTTCCGACCCTTCGAGCCAGGCACGAGGTGACGATCCCACCACCGGATCCGCGCGGATATAACAGCCTGCTTACCAGCATGGAGTTGCGCTGATGACCCGGACCAAGGATCAAGCCGCAGCCGTGCTGCCCACCATGCTCAAGGCCCTGCGCCTGCCCAGCATCAACCGCAACTGGAAGCGGCTTACCGATACCGCCGATCGGGATGGATGGCCTGCTGTTCAACTGCTCGCCTCGCTTCTCGAGATCGAGATGGCCGAACGCACCACGCGGCGTATCCAGCGGCATCGGGACCAGTCCGGCCTGTCAGCAGGCAAGACCTTCGCCACCTTCGATTTCGACGCTGCCCCTGGTGTGCGCAAACCCCATCTGCTCTCGCTCGCAACAGGCGATGGTTGGATCGACAATGGGGGCAACCTGTTGTTCTTCGGACAGTCGGGCACCGGCAAGACGCACGCCATCTCGGCGATCAGCCATACGCTTATCGATACTGGGCGCCGGGTCCTGTTCTGCTCCACCACCGATATGGTCCAGAAACTTCAGGCTGCGCGCCGCGATCTCAGTCTGCCCTCCATGCTCGACAAACTCGACAAGTACGACCTCATCGTGCTCGACGATCTGTCCTATGTCCGCAAGGATCAGGTCGAGACCAGCGCCCTGTTCGAGCTCATCGCCCATCGCTACGAGCGCCATTCGATCGCGATCACCGCCAACCAGCCATTTTCCGCTTGGGACAACGTTTTTCCAGATCCCGCCATGAGTGTCGCCGCCATCGACCGCCTCGTTCACCACTCAACCATCATCGAGATGAACGGCGAGAGCTACCGAAAACGCTCCGCCATCAGTCGCATCGAACCAGCCAATAATCACCCAACCGGCCCGGCATCGGACCGGCCATCGTAATTGTCGCCAACCTCGCGTCCAGGGAGCATTCCGCATAAGGCATTGCGACACCAGGTAATTGTCGCCACCGTCAATTACTCCCGCAATGCCACAGCTGCCTTCACCACCGGCGCCAGCGACAATTACCAACATCCGGTTGCCCAAGGCCCGTTGCCACTACAAGGCTCGCGTGATACCCAAATCCCACCACTCGGTGCGGCCGCTTACCGGCCATCATAATTGACGCCAACCGGCCTCCGTAAATGTCGCCCTACAGTGTGGCGGATCAGCAGGCCGCGGGTCCAAAGACCCGATTTGGTCTCATCATATTCGTCGGCGTCGAGATCGGCGAGTTCGCAATAGGCCCAGTCATGAAGCCGTGCGCCTTTGGTGCCTTCGCCCGCGGAGAGGCGCTGCCATGCATCGGGAGCAGGAGTATGGGCGATCTCCTTGTGAGCGTGGCGAGAAGACCGCGGCTCAGGCGGCGTTGGCGATCTGCTGCTGATCTGGCCGCCAGTTACATGGGATGAGTTCATCCCAGCGGGCAGCGGGCCAGTTGCCTGCGATCCTGGCGATGACATCCGCGATATAGGCTTGCGGATCGAGGCCATTGAGCTTGGCGGTCTCGATGACGGAGTAGATGGCGGCAGCGCGATCACCGCCTGCCTTTGAACCGGCGAATAACCAGTTTTTACGGTTATGGAAATGTATGCATAACCGTAAGAATGCCCTTTTCGCCGGCTCCGATGAGGGCGGCGACAACTGGGCGGTGATCGCTACGCTCATCGAATGCTGTAAGCTCAACGCCATCAATCCGCCTGGGGTTACGCCAGTCGATAGCCTCCAACATGCAGGCCATCTGCGAAGGGGAGATGGCAATCACCCCGTCCACGGCCGAAGGCCAGATGTACTTCCCGCGCTCGAGACGCTTGGCATAAAGCGACATGCCGACACCATCATGCCAGATGATCTTGCAGAGGTCGCCGCGGCGTCCCCTGAAAATGTAGAGATCCCCGGCGAAGGGATCACATCCGAAGCTCTGCTGCACCTGCAGGGCCAGGCTGCGCATGCCGCGCCGCTTATGTGCTGCAGCACATAAGCGGCGTTATGCGGCGCGTGGGATTATGTGGAGTCC
>NZ_LTAB01000016.1:0-92190 GCF_001580035.1 Sphingobium sp. 22B
GGCTCGTTCGACTTGCATGTATTAGGCATGCCGCCAGCGTTCGTTCTGAGCCAGGATCAAACTCTCAAGTTTGATGTCCGATCTCGATCCAGGAGGAATAATCCCAAACCGAAACCGCTCATTCCTAGGAGCCATTCCTGCACAAATCTTACATGGTGTGTAAGGACATTGTGAGGATGGCTATTTTAACCGAGTATCCTGCGCCTAGAAGCCGCAGGAACCCGGAGCCGCCGCCCACATGTCCCTTCATCAATCAACAATGTCAAAGAGCCGACAACCATACCGGACAGCTATCCTACCCCGTTCCTTGCGTTCCGGGAGACCAGCGTCCGTACCTGTTGGCGACCGTCGTTTCCGCCGTCCCTGTGGGGCAGCGCCGCGTCGGTGAAGGGGCATATATGGAGGGCTTCCCGAACCGTCAAACCCTTTTTGCAATTTTATTTCAGAATTTTTTGGGACTTGCCGGATAGAAGGACCCCGCGGCCATGAACGGTCCGGAAAACAGGAATGAAGATGGGTTTGCAGGACGCCGACGCAAGCGACGCCGGTTTTGGCTCGAAGATAAGAAGCGCGATCCTCTGGCGGTCGGGCAGCCAGATCGTGGCGCAGATGCTGAGCTGGGTCGTGACATTGGCCGTGATTCGAATGCTCGATCCCGCCGATTACGGTCTGTTCGCAATGACGCAGGTGATCCTGAACTTCGCGACCTTCCTCAACGGCTATGGGCTGGTGAGCGCACTGGTGCAGTCCGAAACCGTCGAGACGCACAAATTGAGGCAGGCCTTCGGCATCATGCTGTTGCTGAACGGCGGACTTGCCCTGGCCCAGCTTGCGGTCGCTCCGCTGGCAGCTGCCTATTATGAGCAGCCCATGGTTGCGGATCTGCTGCGGGTGCAGGCGCTGCTCTATCTGTCGACGCCCTTCATCTCGATTCCCGAGGCGATCATGGGCCGGGCGATGGATTTCCGGCGGCCCGCGCTGGTCAACCTGATCGCGGCCATCGCGTCGGCGGCGGTGGCGCTGACCGGGGCGCTGTCGGGCTGGGGCGTCTGGACATTGGTGTTCGCGCCGATTGCGGGATTCTGGGTCAAGGGCATAGGCTATGTGCTGGCGACCGGGTTCATGCCGATTCCCAGTTTCGATTTTCGCGGAACCGGGGCGATGGTGGCCTATGGCGCGTCGCTGCTGGGGGGGCAGCTTTTCTGGATCGTGCAGAGTCAGGCCGACATCTTCATCGGCGGGCGGGTGCTGGAACCGCATCAACTGGGCCTTTATGCCGAAGCGCTGTTCCTGACGCAGATCTTCGTCAGTAAATTCATCCCGCCGCTCAATGACGTGGCCTTTCCTGCCTATGCGCGGATGCAGAAGGACCCGTCGCGAATCGCATGGTCCTTCTGCAAGGCGGTGCGGCTGCTGCTGCTGATTAGCTGCCCGGTCTATCTGGGCATGGCGGCGACAGCGGGGCCTTTGGTCGAGACGCTGTTCGGCGCGAAGTGGCGGGACATGGCGCCTTTCGTCGCGATTCTGGCGCTCGCCATGCCGTTCATGACGTTGCAGGTGATGTTCGCGCCGGTCAGCAATGCGCTGGGCCGGCCGGGGACGACGGCGCGGGTGGCGGCGGTGGGCGCGGTGCTGATGCCGGCGGCCTTCTTGATCGGGATTCGTTTCGGGGCGATCGGACTGGCCTGGGCCTGGCTGTGCGCCTTTCCGATACTCACGCTCTTCACCGTCCGGCTGGCGGGCGCGCCGATGGGGTTGCGGCTGATCGACCTGATGCGGGCGACCGCACCGGGGCTTGGCTGCTCGCTGTTGATGGCTGCGGCGGTGATGGCGGTCGACCGGTTGCTGCCGCCCCTCGCCGCACCGATCCGGCTGGGGATATTGGTTCCGGCGGGGGGCCTGGCCTTTCTGGCCGCGCTGATGCTGTGCGCGCGGGGGACGCTGATGGAGCTGGTCGCGCTGGTCGTTCGGCGGGCCCCGCCGGTCGAGGCGCCCGCGTGAAACGGATCAGGCGGTCTGGATATAGTCGCGCAGGGCGGCCGCTTCCGATTCGATCGAATCGATCCGGAACTTCACCAGATCGCCTATCGACACCAGCCCGACCAGCGCGCCGTCGACCACGACGGGCAGATGCCGGATGCGCCGCTTCGTCATCAGCGACAGGCAGTGGATGACGGGCGTCCGCTCGTCCGTGGTGATCGCCGGGGCCGTCATGATCTCCCCCACCGGGCGCTCCAGAACCCCTGCCCCCTCCTGCGCCACGCGATAGACCAGGTCGCGTTCGGAAAAGATGCCGACCACCTTGCCGTCATCCACCACCGGGACGCAGCCGATCCGCCGCTCGGCCAGCAATTGCACCACCGACAGGACCGTGTCGCCCGATTGCACCTGGACGACATCCTGTCCCTTGCGTTGCAGAATCGCCGCGATCGTCATGGTCCGTCTCCCTGCCTGCCGGCTAAATGCCTCAGTCCCTTGATGATCCCACTTTCACACTCCAAAGGAAAGGGATGACGCACAGACAAGGACTTGATGACCCTCAGGTCGCGCAGGTCGCATGGCGGCGGTTCCGCCGCATCATGGGATGGATGGCGCTGGGCGGCGCATTGTGCGTCGGGGCGGCGCTGCTCTTCCTGCGCTGGTGGGCGGGCCCCATGCCGATCCATATGGTCATCGCCACCATATTGGGCGTCTGGTTGACGTTCATGTTGGGGACGGGTCTGATGGCGCTGGCATTTCTGTCGAGCGGAACGGGACATGACGAACAGGTCATCGACCGGATGAAGGATGAGGTTTCCAGTGATGACTGACGAAAAGGGCGAAGTGGTGTTGCGCGTGGTGCCGCACATCACGGACATCAACGCCAATGGGCATATTTTCGGCGGCTGGGTGTTGAGCCAGATGGACATTGCCGGCGGCATCATCGCCGCCCGGATCGCCCGGGGCGCCGTAGCGACCGTCGCGATAGAGGGCATGACGTTCATTGCCCCGATCCTGCTGGGCGACATCGTGTCGGTCTATGCCCATGAGGAAAGGCGGGGACGGACATCGGTCGCCATCCGGATCGATGTCGTCGCGACGCGGGGACCGCAGGAGACGAAGGTCGAACTGACCAGCGGCCTGTTCACCTTCGTCGCTTTGGATGAAAATCACCGGCCGCGTCCGCTGCCCATTGCCTGATCCCGTCGAGGCCGCGCCGGAAGCATGAAAAAGGGGACAGCGCAGCGGCACTGTCCCCTTTTCTTGACGCTCGTCCCCGCCCATCCGGGCGGAACCGGCGCCTATTCGGCGGCTTCAGCAGCAGGCCGGGCCCGGCGGGTGCGCTTGCGCGGGGCTTCAGCGGCAGGTTCCGCATCATTGTCGGCGCGCGCGATCGAGGGCGGCAGCACCGCCAGATCCAGACCGCCCTGGCCTTCCTCCTGCGCGGCCGCCGCCTTGCGCGGACGTCCGCGACGGGCGCGGGGAGCCTCAGCCTCGGGCTGCGATTCCGGAGCGGCCTGCATGGGGGCCGACGGCTGAGGCGCGGTTTCGGGCTGCCGCTGTTCCACGGCTTCCTCGATGGCCACTTCCTCTACCGGCGGGCGTTCCCGGCGCCGTTCGTTACGATCGTTGCGGTCGTTCCGGTCATTGCGATCGCGCCGATTGCGGTCGTTCCGGCCTTCGCGATAATCGCGCTGCTCGTCCCGACGGCGATCGAAGTCCTGCCCGCGGTCGCTCGCCTGATCGGCGCGCCCGTCCTCGCCCGCTTCGTCCCCGGCATCGAAATCGTCGAAATTCTCGTCGAAGCTTTCGTCGCGCGGGCGGAAGCGTTGCTGCTGCTCCTCCTGACGGGCGCGATTGTCGGCCAGCACGCGGAAATAATGGTCGGCAAACTGCAGATAATATTCCGCATTCACCCGATCGCCCGCCATCTGGGCATCGCGCGCCATATTCTTGTATTTTTCAAGAAGCTGGGCCGCATTGCCGCGCGCGCGGCTGTCGATCCGGTTGCCATTGTCACCGCCGCCCCGATTGCCACCGTTGGGCCGGCCATTATTGTTGTTCCGGCCGCGATTCCGGCGACCGGCCTGCCTGTTGTTGATCAAGAGCTGATCCTTGCGTTCACTTTGCCATCATTCACGGAAAAACACTGTTCAGTCGCCATCCTTCAGCACGGCCTGACCATCAGGCCGGATAAGGCTCCGCCAGGCAGGGGCCGAGCGATCGGCCTATGCCCTTGACCTGCCAGAGGCGCCTGCGCAGCAGCGCCGTCGTGACTTTGAAGGAGCGGGAAAACGGCCTTTTCTTGTCGCGGCCCCACAGGGCAGATCCTCAGGATAGTGCCGTCCCTAAGCTCCATGTAGTGGCTTCCCGGCCATAAACCAAGCAATTTTAGCTTGTGCCGGCGCAAATCCTTCGCCGGGTCAGACGGATGGAGCCAGGGTTGCGATCAGGCAGCGGTCATGACCGGCGAGATCGTGGCGGACCGCGACGCTAAGTCCTTGATCGGCAAGCAGGGTGGAGACGCTGAGCCGTTGGTCGTAGCCGATCTCGATGGCGGCCATCCCGTCCGGCGCCAGCAGCCGGGGCAGCATCGGCGCGATCCGGCGATAGTCATCCAGCCCGTCCGCGCCTGCGAAAAGGGCGCTTTCGGGCTCATGGAGGACGTCGCCCGCCAACGCAACGTCGCGGGCGATATAGGGTGGATTGATCAGGATCAGGTCGAAGGAGCCGTCCATTCCCTCCGCCCAGTCGCCCATCCGGAAATCGGCGCGTTCGCTGAGATCCAGCCGATCGGCATTGCCCTGGGCGACCGCCAGCGCCGCCGGGGAAATATCAACGCCCACCCCGCTTGCCTGCGGCCATTGGCTGAGCGCCGCGAGCAGCAGCGCGCCGGAACCGGTGCCGAGGTCAAGGATGCGGGAGGGACTCCGCGCGCCGAAATGGTCGAGAGCCGCCTCGATCAGCGTCTCGCTGTCAGGACGGGGAATGAGGACATCGGGCGTGACGCGCAGGCTGATCGTCCAGAAATCGCGCACGCCGGTTATATAGGCGATGGGTTCGCCGGTCAGGCGGCGTTGGAGCAGCGTTTCGAAGCCGGGCGGGACGCTGAGGTCGCGCTGGCGCATCAGCAGCTCGTTGCGGTCGATCTCCAGCGCATGGGCGAGGAGCAGTTCCGCGTCGAGGCGCGGGGTCGCGCTGATGGACGTGAGGCGCTCGGTTGCCTGACGCAAGGCTGGAGCGACCCCCATATTTGTCATTCCCGCGAAAGCGGGAACCCATCTCCAGACGCTGCACCAAGTCGCAACTTATGGGAGATGGATTCCCGCCTACGCGGGAATGACGGATGGTGTTGAGAGGGCGACGGCATCACGCCACGCCATCCAGTTGGGCGAGGCGGGCGGCTTCGTCCTCCGCCACCAGCGCGTCGATGACTTCGGACAGGCCCGGCCCCTCCAATATTTCCGGCAGGCGGTGGAGGGTCAGGTTGATGCGATGGTCCGTCACCCGCCCTTGCGGGAAATTATAGGTGCGGATGCGTTCGGACCGGTCGCCGGAGCCCACCATCGCCTTGCGCGCGCCGGCCTGTTCGCTCTGGGCGCGCTCGCGTTCCATCTCATACAGGCGGGCGCGCAGCACCTGCATCGCCTTCGCCTTGTTCTTGTGCTGGGATCGCTCGTCCTGCTGCGTCACCACGATGCCGGAGGGCAAGTGGGTGATGCGAACGGCGGAATCGGTGGTGTTGACATGCTGGCCGCCCGCGCCGGACGCCCGGTAGATGTCGATCTTGAGGTCACTGTCCGCGATCTGGACGTCGACCTCCTCCGGCTCCGGCAGCACCGCGACGGTGGCGGCGGAGGTGTGGATGCGTCCTCCGCTTTCCGTGACCGGAACGCGCTGGACACGGTGGACGCCGCTCTCGAACTTCAGCTTGGCGAAGACGCCGGTGCCGGTGACGCTGGCGACGACCTCCTTATAACCACCGACTTCGGAGGCGTTGGCGGAGATCAATTCCATCTTCCAGCCCTGCGCGTCGGCATAGCGCTGGTACATGCGGAACAGGTCGCCCGCGAACAGCGCGGCTTCGTCGCCGCCGGTGCCTGCGCGGATTTCCAGCATGGCCGGGCGGGCGTCGGCGGCATCCTTCGGCAGCAATTGCAGCGCGAGGGCGCGTTCGGCGTCAGGCAACCGACTCTTGATCAGTTGCATCTCTTCCTGCGCCATTTCGCGCATCAGCGGATCGGAATCCGCATCCTCGCCGCCCGCCATATATTCGAGGGCGCTCAGTTCCTGGCGCAGGCGGCGGACTTCGTGGGCGGCCCTGGCCACCGGCTCGATCTCCGCATATTCCTTGGACAGCCGCACGAACTCCTCCGGCGCGAGGTCGGCACGCGTCATCGACGCCTGCACCTCGTCCCGGCGCGCTTCGATCTGCGCGATGCGTTCGGCGGAGATATGCATCAGCGCGTTGCCAGTTTCCCGATCAGCGCATCTAGGGCGACGGCTTCCTGTTCGCCCGTGCCGAGATTGCGGACGGCCGCCTCCCCCCGCGCCAGTTCGTCGTCCCCCAGGATCACCGCCCAGGCCGCGCCCGAAGCATTGGCCCGCTGCATCCGCTTCTTCATGTTGCCGCGATAGCCCATGTCGCAGGCAATGCCCGCGCGGCGCAGGTCGGCGATGATGCCGGTGGCCCTGACTTCGGCGGCTTCGCCCATGGGTATGACGGCGACGGTCGGGCCGGCAATCTCCGGCATATCCACCAGCATCGCCAGCCGCTCGATCCCCGCCGCCCAGCCGACCGCCGGGGTCGAGGGGCCGCCGAGATTCTCGATCAGCCCGTCATAGCGCCCGCCGCCCAGCACCGTGCCCTGCGCGCCGAGGCGGTCGGTGATGAATTCGAACGCGGTGTGACGGTAATAATCGAGGCCGCGCACCAGCCGGGCGTTGCGCTCCCACGCCACGCCCGCCGCGTCGAGGCCCGCCGTCACCTTTTCGAAGAAGCTGCGCGCTTCGTCGGTCAGATAGGCGTCGATGTCCGGCGCGCTGTCCGCCACCGGGCGGTCGCGGGGATCCTTGCTGTCGAGGATGCGCAGCGGATTGCGGTGCAGGCGATCGAGGCTCTCTTCCGAAAGCTGATCCCGATGCGCCTCGAAATGCGCGATCAGCGCGGCGCGCCACGCTTCGCGGCTCGGGCCGTCGCCCAAGGTGTTGAGGTTGAGCGTCACGCCGTCCGATATGCCCAGTTCCCTCAGCAACTGGTCGGCCAGCACCAGCAGTTCCACGTCCGCGCCCGGCTCCCCCGCGCCGATGATCTCCGCGTCGAGTTGATGGAACTGCCGGAAGCGGCCCTTTTGCGGGCGCTCGTAGCGGAACAGCGGGCCGTGGGTCGCAACCTTCAGCGGCGCATATTGCTGCCAACCCTCAGTGATATAGGCGCGGGAAATGCCTGCCGTGAATTCCGGGCGCAGGGTGATGCTGTCGCCGCCGCGATCCTCGAACGTGTACATTTCCTTCGAGACGACGTCCGTGCTCTCGCCCAGCGAGCGGGCGAACACCGCCGTCGATTCGAACACCGGCACTTCCACCCGCTGGAATCCGTAGAGCCTGCGCACCCGGTCGAAGGTCGCGACCACATGGGCGAAACGTTCCTGAAACGCTTCGCTCGTGCCGCCCAGCATGTCCTGCGTGCCGCGCACCGGGCGCGGGGTTTCGATCTTCGCCATGGGGCAGCGCCTTTAACGATAAAGACGGCTCAAGGAAACGCGCTTTTTTGTCGTAAAATATGCCAAGAAGAGTTGGGGGTGGACGAGAGCGGAATGGCTCGCCATGCTGTTGTTATACGGTCGTTCGACCGCACGCTTTTTCGGAGATGTTCATGATCCGCAGCCTTGCTGCCGCCCTTTTCCTTTCCACGGCGATCGCAACCCCGCTGATCGCGCAGGATGCGATCCGCTCCAAACCTACGGCGCTGCCGGTCGACTATGCCGCGCCGGCGCCCAAGGATGCGCCCTATCCCGGCGGCACGATCAGGCTGGAGGTCGACGCCACCGATACGGTGCAGCGCATCTTCCGGGTGAAGGAAACCATCCCCGTCGCCGCAGCCGGTCCGATGACGCTGCTGATGCCGCAATGGCTGCCGGGCAACCATGCGCCGCGCGGACAGATCGAGAAGCTGACCGGCCTCAGCTTCACGGCCGACGGCAAGCCGCTGGCGTGGAAGCGCGATCCGCTCAACGTCTATGGCTTTGTGATCGACGTGCCGCAGGGGACGAAACAGGTCGTCGCATCCTTTCAGTTCCTGTCCGCCACCCAGCCCAATCAGGGCCGCGTCGTCGTCACGCCCAAGATGCTCAATATCCAGTGGGAGTCGGTGTCGCTCTATCCGGCAGGCTATTATACGCGGCAGATTCCGATCCAGGCGACCGTCACCTATCCCGACGGCTGGCAGGCCGCGACAGCCTTGCGGGGCAAGAAGACCGGATCGACCGTCGCCTATGAGACGATCGATTATGAAGCCTTGCAGGATTCGCCGGTGTTCGCGGGCCTTCATTTCAAGCCCGTGGACCTCGGCCATAATGTGACGCTCAACATCGTCGCGGACGATGCCGACGAACTGGACGCCAAACCCGACCAGATCGCCAGGCACAAGAAGCTGGTCGATGAAGCGGGCGCGCTGTTCGGCACCTATCATTTCGACCATTATGACTTCCTGTTCGCCATTACCGACGAGATGGGCGGCATCGGGCTGGAGCATCACCGGTCGTCGGAGAATCAGGTCGAGCCGGGCTATTTCAAGAAATGGGGCGACGGCGATGCGCTGCTGGACCGCAACCTCTTGCCGCATGAATTCACCCATAGCTGGGACGGCAAGTTCCGCCGTCCGGACCTGCTGTGGACACCCGATTTCAACGTGCCGATGCAGGATAATCTGCTGTGGGTCTATGAAGGGCAGACGCAGTTCTGGGGCTATGTGCTGGGGGCGCGGTCCGGGCTGTTCTCCAAGCAGGAAACGCTGGACGCCTATGCCCATATCGCGGCCAAGCTGGATACGGCGCGGGGCCGCGAGTGGCGGCCGATGGAGGACACCACCCACGACCCGATCATCTCCGCCCGCCGTCCCAAGGGCTGGTCGAGCTGGCAGCGGTCGGAGGATTATTACAATGAAGGCCTGATGATCTGGCTGGAAGCGGATGCGATCATCCGCCAGCAGACCAGGGGCGCAAAGGGCCTGGACGATTTCGCCAGGGCCTTTTTCGGCATCAATCCGGGCGATTGGGGACAGGTCGTCTATAATCGCGGCGACGTCATCAAGACGCTCAACGCAGTCGCGCCCTATGACTGGGCGGGCTTCTTCCAGAAATATGTCGACAGCACGACCAGGGAGACACCCAAGGGCGGCTTCACGCTGGGCGGCTACAGGCTGGTCTACGGCGACACGCCGGGAGCCATCACCAAGGCGGCCGAAGGATCGGGCAAGTTCACCGACCAGAGCTTCGGCATCGGCATGATCGTCAAGAATGACGGCGAGATCAGCAACGTCGTCTGGGACAGTCCAGCCTTCAAGGCTGGCCTGGCGACCGGATCGAAGATCCTCGCGATCAATGGCGATGAATATTCGGGCGATGTGTTCAAGGCGGCGATCAAGTCCGGAAAGCCGCTCCAGATCATAGTGAAGCAGGACAAATATTATCGCACTTTGACCCTCGCATATTCCGGCGGCCTGCGCTATCCGCGCCTCGAAAAGACAGGAGAGGGTGAAGGCAGCCTGGACCGGCTGCTGAAACCGAAAACATAATCACCCGTAGCGCCAACGCGTATCGAAAAAGGCTTGAAGTCCCATGAATATCGAACTGATCCCGGTGGGCGACGATCCGCCCAACAGCCTGAATGTCATCATCGAGGTTCCGGTCGGTGGCGAGCCCGTCAAATATGAGTTCGACAAGGCGTCGGGCGCGCTGTTCGTGGACCGCATCCTGCATACGCCGATGCGCTATCCGGCCAATTACGGCTTTGTGCCGCACACGCTGTCGCCCGATGGCGATCCGCTGGACGCGCTGGTCATCGCCCGCTCGCCCTTCATTCCCGGCGCCGTGGTCGCGGCCCGCCCGATCGCCGTGCTGAACCTGGAGGATGAAGCGGGCGGCGACGAAAAGCTGGTCTGCGTGCCGGCGGATTCGGTCTTCCCCTATTATTCGAACGTTGGTGAGAAGGACGACCTGCCCGGCATCGTCATGGAGCAGATCGAGCATTTCTTCACCCACTATAAGGATCTGGAAAAGAAGAAGTGGGTGCGCATCGGCACCTGGGGCGGCGCGGAAGACGCCAAGCGCATCACCCTGGAAGCGATCGAACGCTACAAGGCTGAGAAGCAGGCCGCCTGAAGCGCTGCGAAATACTGAACGAAAGAGGGGCCGCGTAGCTTATCTGCGCGGCCCCTCTTCATTTTGTCTGATCCATGAAGCGCCGTGCGTTGGAATCGGTGAAGATGGCCGTCCGCTGCGCCACTCCCCAAAGACAGAGGCGATGAATGCCGTAATGACCGGCTGCCTCCGCCACCCATTCAATCCGGGCGCATGGCTTCCGCAACCAGGGCTTCGGCCTCGATGAGCAGGGCATCCTCCACCTCATGCTGGGCGACCTGCTCGCGTCCGATGAGGATCAGCACGGGGACGGCGAGCGGGCTCACCCGGTCGAGATCGACATGCAGCATGGTGGCCGACGCGCGGTCGATCAGGTCGCCCAACCGTCCCACGTCGGTCATCCGTGCGCGGGCGTCGGCCCAGGCCGCCTTCAGCAGCAGATGATCGGGCTGATATTTGCGCAGCACGTCGTAGATGAGGTCAGTCGAGAAAGTGACCTGCCGACCCGTCTTGCGCTTACCGGGATGCTGGCGCTCTATCAGGCCGGAAATGACGGCCACGTCGCGAAAGGCGCGCTTGAGCAGGCTCGACTGTTCGACCCATTCGATGAATTCATGATCCAATATGTCGGCCGAAAAGAGGCTCTGCGGGTCCGTGATCGGCTTCAGCCCATAAACGGCCAGCGCATAGTCGTTGGAAACGAAGCCCATCGGCATCAGGCCCTGCGCATCCATGCGGCGGGTCAGCAGCATGCCCAGCGACTGATGCGCGTTCCAGCCTTCGAAACTGTAGCAGACGAGATAGTGCCGCCCCTCATGCGGGAATGTCTCGATCAGCAATTGCCCCGGTTCGGGCAGGGCCGAGCGATATTTCTGCACCTCCAGCCATTCGCGCACATCGTCGGGAAAGCGGGACCATTGCTCCGGTTCGGCCAGGAAGTGGCGGACGCGGTCGGCCAGCCGCGTGGACATGGCCATGCGCGTGCCGCCCCAGCTGGGGATGCGTGCCTGTCTGGACGTCGCGCGGACGATGAGGTCGGTGCTGTCCATACGGACCACTTCCAATGCGGTGCCGGAAAAGAAGAAGCAGTCGCCGGGACTCAAGGTGGCGGCGAAGCCCTCCTCCACCGTGCCGAGCTTGCGCCCATTGGCGAAGCGGACGGCGAGCGCGGGCTGGTCGACGATGATGCCGGCGTTGAGGCGATGCTGCTGGATGAAGCGCGGATGGGAGACGCGCCATAGACCGTCAGGTCCAAGCGTCAGCCGCTTGAAGCGGTCATAGGCGCGCAGGGCATAGCCGCCGCCTTCGATGAAATGGAGGACATTGGCAAAGGCTTCCTCCGTCAACGCGCCATAGGGGGTGGCCGACCGGACTTCCGCCAGCAGATCTTCCGCCCGAAAGGGCGCTGCGCAGGCGAGGCCCATGACATGCTGGGCAAGGACGTCCAGGCTGCCCGGACGGAAATCGTCGGTGTCGCGCTCGCCCGCCTCCACCGCGTCCAGCGCGGCGCGGGCTTCGAGATATTCGAAACGGTTGCCGGGGATAAGGATCGCCTCGGACGCCATGTCGAGGCGGTGATTGGCCCGCCCGATGCGCTGGAGCAGGCGCGAACTGCCCTTGGGGGCGCCCATCTGGATCACGCAGTCCACATTGCCCCAGTCGACGCCGAGATCGAGCGAGGCGGTGGCGACCAGCGCGCGCAACCTGCCGGCCGCCATCGCCGCCTCCACCTTCCTTCGCGCTTCGATGGAAAGGCTGCCATGATGGATGGCGATGGGCAGGTTCGCCTCGTTCACCGACCAGAGTTCCTGGAAGATCAGTTCCGCCAGGCCGCGCGTGTTGCAGAAGACCAATGTCGTGGCGCGGCGCTCGATCTCCTCCATCACCTGCCGGGCGGCATATTTGCCGGAGTGCCCGGACCAGGGAATGCGCCCTTCGGGGATGAGGATGGCGACATGGGGATCGGCGCCCGCCTCTCCCAAGACCGGAGTGACGGCGCCGATGTCCCCGTCCGGGGCCAGCCAGGCCCGATAGGCATCGACATCGGCGACGGTCGCCGACAGCGCCACGCGGCGAAGGCCCGGATTGATGCTCTGGAGGCGGGACAGGGAAAGGTTGAGGATGTCGCCGCGCTTTTGCGTGGCGAAGGCGTGGACTTCATCGATGATGACCGTCTTCAGGCCTGGGAACATCAGGAAGCTGTCGGGATAGCTCAGCAGCAGCGACAGCGATTCGGGCGTGGTGAGCAGGATTTGCGGCGGGCGGGCGCGCTGGCGCGCCTTGCGGTCGGAAGGGGTGTCGCCGGTGCGGGTTTCCACCCGGATCGGCAGGCCCATTTCCTCGATCGGCGTCAGAAGGTTGCGCCGTACGTCGACGGCGAGCGCCTTGAGGGGCGAGACATAGAGGGTGTGGAGGCCCTCACCGGGATTTTCGATGAGGTCGGCCAGGGTCGGCAGGAAGCCGGCGAGCGTCTTGCCCGCGCCGGTGGGCGCGACGAGCAGCGCGTGGTCGCCGGATCGGGCAGCGCTCAGCATGTCGATCTGGTGGCGGCGGGGCGTCCAGCCGCGTGAGGTGAACCATTGCTCCAGCGGTTCGGGTAGGCGTTGGTTCATGGGGAGGATGTAGGATGGGAAGACATAAACGTCATCCTGTTCAACGCTGCCTCGCCTCAAAACGCTCCGCGCTCCTGAGCAGGAACTGGAGCGCATAGTAATTTAACTTTGGTTTCATGAAATAATCTAACAATCCGCTCTGGCTCCTTCCCCCCCGAAAGCGTTACACTCCCTGCCATCGCAGCGGCGCAACAGACGCCGCAAACATGCAGGAGATCATCGATGACCGGCGAAACCGAAGCCGACCTCACGGGCGCGGAACCCACGCGCAACCGCCGCCGCCCCAAGCAACCGATCATGGAAATCGAAGGCCGCAAGCTGAAGCCCGCGACGTTGATGATGGGCCATGGCTATGACCCCACTCTGTCCGAGGGATCGCTGAAGCCGCCGATCTTCCTCACCTCCACCTTCGCCTTCGAAAGCGCCGCAGCGGGCAAGCGGCATTTCGAGGGGGTGACCGGCATCCGCCCCGGCGGCGCCGAAGGCCTCGTCTATTCGCGCTTCAATGGGCCGAATCAGGAGATTGCGGAGGACCGGCTGTCGGTCTGGGAAGAGGCGGAGGACGCCCTGCTCTTTTCCAGCGGCATGTCCGCCATTGCGACGACCTTGCTGGCTTTGGTGCAGCCGGGCGACGTGATCGTCCATTCGGCGCCGCTCTATGCCGCAACCGAATCGTTGATCGGACGCATCCTCGGCAAGTTCGGCGTGCAGTGGCTGGATTTCCCCGCAGGCGCGAGCGAGGAGGAGATCGGCGCGGTGATCGACCGGGCCAAGGCGCTGGGCCGCGTGGCGCTGATCTATCTGGAAAGCCCGGCCAATCCGACCAATGTCCTCGTCGATCTGGAGGCGGTAGTTGCGCGGCGCGACTTTTCCTTCGCAGGCGAAGAATATCGACCGCCCATCGCCATCGACAATACTTTCCTGGGGCCGCTCTGGCTGCATCCGCTGAGCCATGGGGCGGATCTCGTCATCTACAGCCTCACCAAATATGCGGGCGGGCACAGCGATCTGGTCGCGGGCGGGGTGCTGGGGTCCAATGCGCTGATCAACACCATCCGGCTGATGCGGAACACCATCGGCACGATCCTGGACCCGCATTCCGCCTGGATGCTGCTGCGGTCGCTGGAGACGCTGGAGCTGCGGATGAGCCGCGCGGGCGAGAATGCGGCCAGGGTCTGCGCCTGGCTGAAGGACCAGCCGCAGGTGGAGAAGGTCGTCTATCTCGGCTTTCCGGAGACCGAGCGGCAGGCGGACATCTACCGCCGGCATTGCACGGGCGCGGGATCGACCTTCTCGCTTTACCTGAAGGGCGGCGAGGCGGAGGCCTTCGCCTTTCTGGACGCGCTGAAGATCGCCAAGCTGGCCGTCAGCCTGGGCGGGACAGAGACGCTGGCGAGCCATCCGGCGGCGATGACGCATCTGTCCGTCCCCGTCGAACGCAAGAAGGCGCTGGCGATCAGCGACAATATGGTGCGCATCTCCATCGGCTGCGAGGATGCGGAAGATCTGATCGCGGATTTCGCCCAGGCCTTGCGGGCGGTGGGATGAGGAAAGCGCGCCCCCTGATCCTGGTGGCGCAGCCGCATCTGGCGCCGCTGCTGGACGTGCTGGCCCCCCATTATGACGTCATGGCCTTGTGGGAGGAGAGCGGGCAGGCGCAGCTGGCGGAGGCCGAAGCGCTGGTGACGGCGGGCGAGTTCCGGCTCGACCCGGCGATGCTGGAGCGGATGGCGGCGCTGCGGCTGATCGCCTGTTTCACCGTGGGCTATGACGGGGTGGACCTCGACTGGGCACGGGCGCGCGGCGTGGCCGTGACCCATGCGGGGGACGCGAATGCGGCGGATGTCGCGGATCATGCCCTGGGGCTGATCCTCGCGCACCGGCGGCAGATCGTGCTGGGCGATCGGCAGGTGCGGTCGGGTGAATGGAGCGCGGGCGCGAAGATGCTCACCCGATCCATGGCGGGCGCGGCGATCGGGATCGTCGGCATGGGGAGCATCGGGGTCGCCTTGGCCGAACGGGCCGGGGCGATGCGGATGCGGGTCGGATGGTGGGGGCCACGAGACAAGCCGGAACTGCGCTGGCCACGGGCGCAAAGTCTGGCGGCGCTGGCGCGGGACAGTGACGTCATGGTGGTGGCGGCCAGGGCGACCGAGGAGAATCGCGGGATGATCGATGCGTCCGTGATGGACGCGCTGGGGCCACAAGGGCTGCTGGTGAATGTCGCGCGGGGGCAATTGGTGGATGAGCATGCACTGATCGCGGCTCTGCGCGAGGGACGGCTGGGCGGAGCGGCGCTGGACGTGTTCGAGAGCGAGCCTACGCCCGCGGCGCGCTGGGCCGATGTGCCGAATATCGTGCTGACCCCGCATACAGGCGGCGCGACCTATGAGGCGGTCGGGCGGATGCGGGACATGCTGTTGGCGAATCTCGCCGCGCATTTTGCCGGGGAGGCGCTGGTTTCTCCGGTGATTTAACGGCGCATCATGCTCCTGCAAAGGCAGGAGCACGTCATCCCGTACCGCCTATGCCGCCCTCGAGCCTTACGCCCAGTCCACCCGTTTCCATCCCCGTTCCGCCGCCAGCTTCGCCAGCGGCTTGTGCGGATTGGACGCGAAGGGAATATCCGCGAACTCCAGCATGGGCGCGTCGGACACATGGTCGGAATAGGCGCGGATATGCGCTTGGCCGCGGTCGATTGCCTCGGCCGCCATCCACGCCTTGATCATGCGCAGCTTGCCGGTGTCGTAGCAGTTCTCGCCCGCGATCCTGGCGCGGACATAGCGCAGATCCTGCGAGAGATGATCGGTCGCGATCACCGCATCGAAGCCCAGCCGCCGGGCAATCGGCTCGACATAAAGGCGGTAGGAGGCGGTAGCGAGAACCAGCCGATAGCCGTCCGCCCTGTCCTTCGCGATCTGCGCCAACGCGCCCGCACGGACATTATGGGCCACCACCTTCGCCGCATAGCTTTCCACATGCGGCATCAGCCGGGCACGCTCGACATTATGGCCGATCATCAGCGCCTGGTTCATTTCCTTCAGCCGCTGCCGGCTGATCAGCTTCAGCACATAGGCCAGCATCAGCAGGACGACGCCGGGAAACAGCGCCAGACGCCACGGCGCCATGCGTTTCGCGACATGCACCAGAAAGCCGGTATAGGTGCCGCTGAAGGTGACCGTGCGGTCCATATCGTAGATTGCGAGCCTGTGCGTCATGCCATGTCCGAAACTTTTTGCGGTGCCCCTTCGTTTGATCGTGCGGATGGGCCGTTTCGGCTTGCCGTGCAACCGATAATGGACCACACCACCGCCTTGATGAACAAAGCCGCTGATCTTGCTCAGGAAGTCCGCGACGGCGAGACGGTCATTCGGCTTTCGGGCAATATGTCCATCGCTTGCCTCAACCATCTGCCCGACCGGCTGGACGCGATAGAGGGTCCGGTCGACACCATCGACCTGTCGGGCGTGGAACATATGGACACGATCGGCGCCTGGGTGCTGCACCGCACGATCAAGCGCTGGAACTGCAAGATCACGGGCGACAAATGCGATGCGGAACGGCTGATCGCGGCGGTCGGCCGCGTCGATGAACCGGTCAACATCCGCCCCGACTATGTGCCGCCCTGGCAGCGCGTCGTCGGCCAGATCGGGGAAGCGGTGGTCAATGCGGGCAGCACCATGCTGGGCCTGCTCGGCTTTTTCGGCGGAACGCTGGTGGCCACGTGGAACGTCATCCGCCATCCCAGCCGGTTCCGCATCAATGCGGTGGTCCAGCGGTTCGAGGTGGTGGGCGTCTCGGCGCTCGGCATCATCGGCCTGATGAGCTTCCTGATCGGCATCGTCATCGCCCAGCAGGGTTCGGTGCAGCTCCGCCAGTTCGGCATGGAGATGCTGACGATCAACCTGGTCGGGCGCCTCACCTTCCGTGAACTCGGCGTGCTGATGACGGCGATCATGGTCGCGGGCCGGTCCGGTTCCGCCTTCGCCGCGCAACTGGGGACGATGAAGCTGACCGAGGAGGTCGACGCCATGCGCACCATCGGCGTGTCGCCCATGGAGGCGCTGGTGCTGCCGCGCACGCTGGCCGTCGTCGTGATGATGCCGCTGCTCGGCTTTTATTCCTCCATCGTCGCGATCGTCGGCGGCGGGTTCCTCTGCGCCGTATCGCTCGACATTCCGCCGATCACCTTCGTCCAGCGGCTGCGGGAGGTGGTGCCGATCCACGACCTGTGGGTGGGGCTGATCAAGGCGCCCGTCTTCGGCGTCATTATCGCGCTCGCCGGCTGTTTCCAGGGCATGCAGGTCAAGGCCAATGCCGAGGAAGTGGGGCTGCGCACGACGTCGGCGGTGGTGCAGGCGATCTTCCTCGTCATCGTGCTCGACGCCTTCTTCGCCGTCTTCTTCACCTGGGTGGGCTGGAACTGATGACGCCCGAAGAAGCGATGAGCGCGGAGGAAGAGCGGGTCGAAAAGGCGCTGGAGCGCGATGATGTCGCCATATCGGTCCGCAACCTGCGCAACAGCTTCGGCGACCAGGTCGTGCATGAGGGATTGAACCTCGACGTGCGCAAGGGCGAGATATTGGGCGTGGTCGGCGGGTCGGGGACAGGCAAGTCGGTGCTGATGCGCTCCATCATCGGCCTCCAGACCCCCGATGAGGGCGAGGTCCACGTCTTCGGGGAATCGATGATCGGCCGGCTGGACGATGAGGCGCTGGCGATCCGCAAGCGCTGGGGCGTGCTGTTCCAGGGCGGCGCGCTGTTCTCGACGCTGACGGTCGCGGAGAATGTCGAGGTGCCGATCCGCGAATATTATCCGAACATCGGCCCCAAGCTGCGCGACGAGATTGCCGCCTACAAGATCCGCATGACCGGCCTGCCCGCCGAGGCGGGTCCCAAATATCCCGCCGAACTGTCGGGCGGGATGAAGAAGCGCGCTGGGTTGGCGCGGGCGCTGGCGCTTGATCCCGACCTGCTGTTCCTCGACGAACCCACGGCCGGGCTTGATCCCATCGGCGCGGCCGCCTTCGACGATCAGACGCGCAAATTGCAGCAGACGCTGGGGCTGACCGTCTTCCTCATCACCCATGATCTCGACACGCTCTATTCGATCTGCGACCGGGTGGCGGTGCTGGCGGACAGGAAGGTGACGGCGGTCGGCACCATCGATGAGCTGCTGGCGACCGACCATCCCTGGATTCAGGAATATTTCAACGGCCCGCGCGGGCGCGCCGCGACGGCGGCGGTCGCTCGCGAAAAGGACAAGAGGCGATAGGATATGGAAACCCGCTCCAACCATGTGCTGGTGGGCACGGTCACGCTGCTGCTGCTGGCGGCGATCATGATCGCGGCTTTCTGGTTCTCGCGCCTCTCCCAGGGCGACAATATGGAATATGACATCTTCTTCAAACAGTCGGTCAACGGCCTCGCCAAGGGATCGAGCGTCAACTATTCCGGCGTCCCGTCCGGTCAGGTCGAGAAGATCGAGCTGTGGAAGCGCGATCCCAGCTTCGTGAAGGTGCGCATTTCGGTGAAGGAAGGGACGCCGATCCTGCAAGGGACCACCGCGACCATTGCCGGGGTGGGCTTTACCGGCGTGTCGGAAATCGTGCTGGACGGCGCGGTCAAGGGCGCGCCGCCGATCACCTGCCCGGCGGAAAACCCCCTCGCCTCCTGCCCCGATGGCGTACCGGTGATCCCGACCAAGCCGGGCGCGCTGGGCGAGCTGCTCAACAACGCCCCGCAATTGCTGGAGCGGCTGTCGACGCTGACCGAGCGGCTGACGGAATTGCTGAACGACAAGAATCAGCAGTCCATCGCCGGCATATTGGCCAATGTGGAGCGGATTTCCGGCTCGCTGGCCGACCGCAGCCCCGAAATCGCGGCAACGCTGGCCGAGGCGCGCATCGCCGTGCAGCGCACCGGCATCGCCGCCGAACAGATCGGCAAGCTGGCCGCGTCCACCGACGCCATGGTGAATGATGAGGGCCGTCCGCTGCTGGCCGACCTGCGCAAGAGCATCCAGTCGGCCACGCGCAGCATCGACACGCTCGACAAGACCATCGCGGAGGCGCAGCCGGGCGTCCACGCCTTCAGCAACCAGACCATGCCGGAGGTGAACCAGTTGGTCCGCGACCTGCGCGAAATGTCGCGCTCCTTCCGCGGCGTGGCGGAAAAACTGGATCAGCAGGGCGCGGGATCGATCGTCGGATCGCCCAAATTGCCTGATTACAAGCGATAAGAGGGACATGATGATGTTTCACAGGAAACTTGGCCTGATGCCCGTGGCCCTCGGCGCATCGATGCTGGCGGGCTGCGTGTCCTTTGGCGGCAAGCCGCCCGAACGGCTGCTGTCGCTCAACGCCGCGCAGAAGGTCGCCCCGGGCACGTTGCGCAGCGCATCGGCGGGCGCATCCATCACGGTGGCCGATCCCGAAGCGCCCAAGATGCTGGATACGGTGCGGGTGCCGGTGATTACCTCCCCCACGTCGGTCGCCTATGTGACGAAGGTGCAATGGGCGGACACGCCGCGCCACCTGTTCCAGAAGCTGCTGGGCGAAACCATCGCCGCCACCAGCAACCGCATCGTGCTCGACCCCGGCCAATATTCCGCCGACGCCGGGCAGCGGCTGATGGGCGAGCTGGTCGATTTCGGCGTGGATGAGGCGAGCAACAGCGCGGTCGTGACCTATGACGCGATGCTCACCGGGCCGGGCGGCACGGCCATCGCCAAGCAGCGCTTCACCGCCAGCGCGCCGATCGGGGGCAAGATCGACGCCAGCAGCGTGGGCGCTCCGCTCAATGCCGCTGCGAACAAGGTGGCGGCGGATGTGGCCGCCTGGCTGGCGACTTCGGGAAGGTAAGGCGCCGTTCCTGACCGTCATCCCAGCTTTCGCTGGGGTGACCCGCTGGGTGGAAGGACGTCTTTACTCCAAACTCTTGCTTACCTGCTCCGTCACATCCTTCGACAGTCCCGGCTCAAGCAGGATGCGCTGCAATTCCGCCCGCATCAGCGCAGCGCGTGGTTCATCGAACCGTTTCCAGCGGCCGAGCGGCGGCACCAGCCGGGCGGCGGTCTGGGGGTTCAGCTTGTCGAGCGCGATGATGCAATCCGCCACCAGACGATAGCCCTTGCCCGACGGGTGATGGAACGCCCATTGATTGCCTGCGAAGGCGCCATAGAGCGCGCGCACCCGGTTGGGGTTAGTCAGGGTGAAATCCTTGTGCCTGCCCAGTTCCTCGACCAGATCGACCGTATCGGGATGGAAGGCGAAGGCCTGGGTCTGGAACCATTTGTCCAGCGTCAGCGCATCGTCGCGATAGCGGTTGTAGAAGATGTCGAGCGCCGCTTCCCGTTCCGCGCTGGTGCCGTTCGCCAATGTGGCGAGCGCTGCCTGCCGCTCGGTCATATTGTCGGCCTCGCTGAACTGGCCGAAGGCGACGGCCGGACCATCCACCGCGCCGGAAGCTGCAAGATAGAGCAGCGCCGTGTTGCGCAGCTTCCTGGCGCCCTTGGCGGCTGACGACAGGGCGAAGGCATTGGCCCTGGTCCGGGCGTGAATATCGCGCCAGAGCGGCTCCAGTTCGGCGCCGATGCGCCGTTGCAGCGCATCCCGCGCCGCGTGGATCGCGTCGGGATCGACCACCGCCATCTGATCGCCCAGATAGGCTTCGCTTGGCAGGCGGATCGCCTCCGCGACGAAGGCGGGATCTAGCAGCGGATCGGTGGCGGCGTTGCGGATCGCGGCGATCACCGCATCCTCATCGACCGCCTGCCCGCCGATCCGGCCGACCAGCACATTGACCATGAGTTGCTGCATCGCCTCATAACGGGCGAAGGGATCGTCGTCATGGGCCGAGAGGAAGGCAAGATCGGCCTGGCTGCGATTGGTTTCGACAATGACCGGGGCGGAAAAGCCGCGATTGATCGAAAGGATGGGCGCGGTCGTCCAGCCCTGGAAGGTGAAGCTCTGCCGCGCTTCGGTCAGCATCAGCAGCTCATCGCCCCGGTTCTCACCCGTTTCCGGATCGAACAGAGCCGTGCGCAGCGGGATGGCCATGGGCCGTTTTTCGGGCTGGCCCGGCGTCGGCGGGACCGTCTGCTCCAGCAGCAATGTCACGCTGCGCGCAACCGGGTCGTGGGTCAGCAGGGCGCGGACATGGGGCGTGCCGGCCTGCTCGTACCAGAGGCGGAACTGGCCGAGGTCGATCTCTCCCCCCTCCTCCATCGCCCGCACGAAATCCTCGCAGGTCGCTGCCTCGCCATCATGCCGGTCGAAATAGAGGTCCGTTCCGGCACGGAAGCGCTCCGGACCCAGCATCAGCGCCATCATGCGGATCAGCTCCGCGCCTTTATTGTAGATGGTCGCGGTGTAGAAGTTGCTGATTTCCATATAGGATTCCGGACGAACCGGATGGGCGAGCGGTCCGCGGTCCTCCTGGAACTGCGCCGCGCGAAGGATGCGGACGTCCTCGATCCGCTTGACCGCGTGCGATCCCATGTCGGCGGAGAAATTCTGGTCGCGGAAGACGGTGAAGCCTTCTTTCAGGCTGAGTTGGAACCAGTCGCGGCAGGTGACGCGATTGCCCGACCAGTTGTGGAAATATTCATGCGCCACCACCCCCTCGACGCCGTCATAGTCGATGTCCGTCGCGGTTTCCGGATCGGCCAATATGTAGCGTGAATTGAAGATGTTGAGGCCCTTGTTCTCCATCGCCCCGAAGTTGAAATCGGCAACGGCGACGATGTTGAACACGTCCAGATCATATTCACGGCCATAGACGCGCTCGTCCCAGGCCATGCTGTTCCTGAGCGCCTGCATCGCATGGGCGGTGCGGGGCAGATCCGCTTCCCTGACCCATATGCCCAGTTGCACCTCCCGCCCGCTCATCGTGACGAAGCGGTCGGCATTGCAGGCAAGGTCGCCGGCGACCAGCGCGAACAGATAGCAGGGCTTGGGAAAGGGATCGTTCCAGCGCGCCCAGTGGCGGCCGCCGGGCAACTCTCCCTGCTCGACAGGATCGCCATTGGCGAGCAGCACCGGGTAGAGCGCCTTGTCCGCCGCCATGCGCACCGAATAGCGCGACAGCACATCGGGCCGGTCGGGGAAGAAGGTGATGCGCCGGAAACCCTCCGCCTCGCATTGTGTGCAGAGGAGGCCGCCGCTGGCATAAAGCCCCATCAGTTTGCTGTTGTCCTGAGGCGCGATCTCCACGAGCGTTTCAACTATATGAACGGCGTCGGGAAGCGCGATGACCAGCGCGCCGCTGTCCATCGACCATTGGTCCGCGGCGATCGGGTTGCCATCGACCCTGATCTCCAGCGGCAGGAGGCCGTCGCCATCCAGTTTCAGCGGCCGGTCATGATCGCCATTTCGCGTGACCGACAAGGTCGCATGGACGCGCGTTGCAGCGGCGTCGAGATCGAAATCCAGCGCGATGTCGGGAACAAGCCAGTCCGGCGGCCGATAGTCCTCGCGACGGACGATATGAGGCACGGTGAGGGAGGAGGAATTGTCTGCCATGCGTGCAGGCTAGGCAGTTGAGGCGGAAAAGGCCAGTGGCCGCCGCGCCTAAATGCGTCGGCCGCCGGTCCTTTGGCGAAGCTTCAGATACGCTCGCCCGAGAGGCGCTGGCACAGCATGTCCAGTTGGTCGAGCGTCGAATAATGCAGCGAAAGCGTGCCGTTGCCGCCTTGCATATAGTCAATGTCGACCTTTACCCCCAATATGTCGGCAAGATGCTGCTCCAGAGCCGCGATGTCGGGATCGTTTTCCTTCGGGACGGCCGCCCGTCTGCGGCCGGGCGCGTCATCGCCCTTCTTCGCACGGCGCACCAGTTGTTCCGTATCGCGCACCGACAGGCCCTTGGCTTCGACGGTGCGGGCCAGATTTTCGCAGTCCGGCGCGCCGATCAGCGCACGGGCATGGCCCATGCTGAGCTTTTGTTCGATCACCTGCTGCTGAACGGGCGCGGGCAGATCGAGAAGGCGCATCAAGTTCGCGACATGGCTGCGCGACTTGCCGACCAGACGGCCCAGCGCCTCCTGGCTGTGCTGGAACTCCGCGATCAACTTGCGATAGGCTTCCGCTTCTTCGATCGGGTTGAGGTCTTCGCGCTGGATATTTTCGATAAGGGCGATTTCCAGCGTTTCCGCCTCATCGAAATCGCGCACGATGGCAGGGATGCGGTGAAGCTGGGCGCGCTGGGCCGCGCGCCAGCGGCGCTCGCCCGCGACGATCTGGAAACCGCCGCCATGGGGCCGGACGATGATCGGCTGGATGACGCCCCGCTTGCCGATGCTGTCCGCCAGTTCCTGCAACGCGCCCTCATCGAAATGGCGGCGCGGCTGTTCCGGATGGGGCTGGATCAGCGCGACTTCGATGCTCTGGATCGCCTTAGTGGACGGCGGCGTGGCCGCCGTCGGCGCGACGGGTTCTTCCCGCGCCACGTCTCCCAACAGTGCCGACAGCCCCCGGCCAAGGCCGTGGGGGCGCTTCACCGACTTCATGGCATTTTCGTTATTCAAGCAGCAACCTCCTGCCGGGGCAGACGCGCGATCAACTCACGCGCCAGACGCATATAGGCTTCCGATCCCGAGCAGCGGAAATCGTAGATCAGGGCCGGCACGCCGTGGCTGGGCGCTTCCGACAGGCGGACATTGCGCGGGATGACCGTGGAAAAGACGAGATCGCCCAGACAGGCCCGCACATCGTCCGCAACTTGATCCGTCAGGCGATTGCGGCGGTCGTACATGGTGAGCGCCACACCCATGATCGACAGGCCGGGATTGAAGCGGCCACGAATCCGTTCCACTGTCTGGAGCAGTTGCGAGAGCCCTTCCAACGCAAAAAATTCACATTGCAGCGGCACGAGCAGCGACTGCGCCGCGACCATGGCGTTGATCGTGAGAAGGCCGAGCGAGGGCGGGCAGTCGATAAGGCAGATGTCCCAACGGCCCGGCTGGGCTTCGGCGAGGACCCTTTCCAGCCGATGGGTCCTTTCCTCATATTCGATCAGTTCGATCTCCGCCCCCGACAGATCCTGTGTCGCGGGAACGATGTCGAGCTTGGGAACCCGCGTGCCGAGAACCGCATCCTCAAGCGCGCAATTGCCAAGAAGCAGATCATAGCTCGACTGGACGCGATCCGATTGGTTGACGCCGAGTCCGGTGGACGCATTGCCCTGAGGATCGAGATCGACCAGCAGCACGCGAAGACCAGTGGCCGCCAGACCTGTGGCCAGATTGATGGCGGTCGTGGTTTTTCCGACGCCGCCCTTCTGATTGGCAATGGCAATACGGATCATCCTCGGGCTTTCCTCCTGACGGATCGGACCGCCTCCGCGACGATGATGGCGCTGTCGGCATCGGTCACGCTGCGTTCCACGTGGAACGCACCTTGCCATGATCGAGTGGCCGCCTCCAGTTCATTCTGCGCATTTCGTCCTTTTGGAAGCACCCAAATGGTTTTTTCATCGGCCAGATGATGCGCGGATTCGAGCAGCCGGGGCAGAGGCGCATAGGCGCGGGCGCTGATGATGGCTGCCGCCGAAGCGGGAACGGTCTCTACTCGACCGCCAAAGACCTGGGCATGGGAGAGGCCAAGCTCTGCGATGACGTCGTTCAGAAAGTCGATCCGCTTGCGCCGTGACTCCACCAGTTGGATGGGGCGTTCATGGAGGATCGCGATGACTATGGCCGGCAAGCCGGCGCCCGAACCCAGGTCGACCCACCTGCCCTGCCCGGCCTTCGCCGCCAAAGGCAGGAGCTGCGCGGAATCCACAATGTGCCGCGCCCATATATGGGCACGGGTCGATTCAGCGATCAGGTTCTGCTGCTCCATCTCCCTCAGAAGGATCGCAACATAGCTCTCCAGCCGCTCCCATGTTCCACGTGAAACATCGAAGCGGGACTGCAACCATTGCCGTGCTTCTTCTTCCGTCACGCGGCGCGCCGCCTGATGTGAACGAGAAGGGCCGCCAGTGCCGCGGGCGTTATGCCGCGAATGCGTCCCGCCGCCGCAAGCGTGTCCGGCCGCGCCAGATCCAGCCGCTCGATCATTTCCGTCGAGAGCCCGCCGATAGAAGCGAAGTCGAAATCGGCCGGAATGGCGACACGTTCGTTGCGGCGCATCTCCGCAATCTCCGCCTCCTGCCTCTCCAGATAGGGCGCATAATGCGCATCTTCCAGAATTTCGTCGCGCAGGTCGGCGGATGTTCGGGCCAATGCCGGCGCGAGTGCGAAGAGCAGATCCTGCCCCACCTCCGGAAATCTCGCCCATTCGAACAAGGTGCGGCGCGCGCCATCCTGCCGGACTGATGCGCCCGATCTCGCCATTTCAGTAGCCGAGAAGGAACGGCCCAATTCTTCTTCCACAAGCGAGCGCTGATGGGCGCGTTCCGCATAATAGGCGGCCCGCTCTTTGCCGAGCACCCCATGATAGATGCCGAGCGGGGCCAATCGGGTGCCCGCATTATCGGCGCGCAGCCGCAACCGATATTCGGCGCGGGCAGTGAGCATGCGATAGGGCTCGGTCACGCCCTGCAGGACCAGATCGTCGATCATCACGCCGATATAACTGCTGGCCCGATCCAGAATGAGCGGCTCCTCCGCCTTGGCCTTTGCTGCGGCATTGATTCCGGCGATCAGGCCTTGAGCCGCCGCCTCTTCATAACCGGTCGTGCCGTTGATCTGCCCCGCGCAGAAAAGACCGGGGATGGCGCGCACTTCCAAGGTCGCATCCAGGGCGCGGGGATCGATATGGTCATATTCCACGGCATAGCCGGGCACGACGATTTCGGCCTTTTCCAGACCCGCCATCGACCGCACCATAGACAGTTGCACATCGGCGGGAAGCGAAGTGCTGATCCCGTTGGGATAGACCAGATGGTCGTCCAACCCCTCCGGCTCCAAAAATATCTGATGCCCGTCGCGATCGCCGAAGCGGATCACCTTGTCCTCGATCGATGGGCAGTAACGCGGCCCCCTGCCCTCGATGGCGCCGCTGAACAACGGCGAACGGCCCAGCCCTTCCCGGATGATCGCATGCGTGCGTTCATTGGTGCGCGTAATGGCGCAGCTCAATTGCGGCAGCGGTCGCCCCGGCGACATGGCGGACATGGTCCATGCCGACCCATCGGAAGGCTGCGCCTCAAGCCGCGCCCAATCGATGGTGCGGCCATCGATTCTGGGAGGGGTTCCGGTCTTGAGCCTTCCAACCGGCAGGTCCAGCGCGCGAAGCTGAACCCCCAAAGCCGTCGCAGCCCGCTCTCCGGTACGGCCGCCCGCCTGCGTCTCTTCCCCCCGGAAGAGCTTGCCGCCCAGAAATGTTCCCGTCGCGAGCACCACGGCGGGCGCCTTGAGCATCCGACCATCGGCGAGGGACAATCCGGCGATGGCTCCGCCCGTCAGGATCAATCCACTGGCTTCTCCCTCCACGATCTCCAGCCCGGGCTGGGCGTCGAGGAGACGGTGAATCTCGGCGCGATAGCGTTTGCGATCCGCCTGAATGCGCGGGCCCTGAACCGCTGCGCCCTTGCTGCTGTTGAGCATGCGGTAGTGAATGGCAGCGGCGTCGGCAGCACGAGCGATCAAGCCGTCCAGTGCGTCGACCTCCCGCACCAGATGGCCTTTGCCCAGACCGCCTATGGCCGGATTGCAGGACATGGCGCCCACCGTCGCTCTGTCGAAGGTCAATAGCGCAACCGAGGCCCCTTTGCGCGCCGCTGCGCCCGCCGCTTCGCAGCCTGCATGGCCGCCGCCGACCACGATCACATCATAGCTTGTTCGCATGCGCGCCCCCTTAACAGAAGTGGGGCGCCCCGGTCAAAACTGTTCCACGTGGAACATCGCTATTTACCGATGCAAAATCCGGCAAACAGGCGGTCGAGCATGTCCTCCGTACCGGCTCGTCCTGTCAGCAGGTCTATGGCCTGGCGGGCCTGTCGCAACTCCTCCGCTACGATCAGCAGATCGTCCGATGCCTGCGCGGCGCTCAGATGCCCGTGCAATTGCGCCCCGGCTTCCCGCTGCCGCCGGTGCAGGGCATAATCGCCCTCACCCGGCAGGAGAGCGGCGGCGCGTTCGAGCAGAATGGATGTCAGGCGATCCATCCCCTCTCCTGTGACGGCCGAAAGCCGAATACCGGGGCGGTCCGTAGCCATGTGCCGGTCGCATTGGGCGGCAACCAATAGGGCGTCCGCACGGGGAGCCTCCTCCGCCGGACCCAACCAGAGGATGATGTCCGCCGCGTCCAGCGCGCCCCGCGCCCTGTCCATGCCGATGGCTTCGATGGCATCGTCCGTTTCGGCGCGCAGGCCGGCAGTGTCCGTGAAAAGAAAGGCGGTGCCATGCAGCGCGGCCGGTACTTCTATCCGGTCGCGGGTCGTCCCGGCTATGTCCGATACAATCGCCGCCTCCCGCCCGACAAGCCGGTTGAGCAACGTCGACTTCCCCGCATTGGGCGGGCCTGCCAGAACCACGCGAACGCCGTCGCGCAACCGCTCGGCCGATGGCGCGGCGAGCATGGCTTCGACTTCCCCTGCCAGTCCATGGACGCCCTGGCCGATCCGCGCCTCCATTCCCTGATCGGGCACATCATCCTCATCGGAGAAATCAAGCGCCGCTTCCGTCATGGCGGAAAGATCGAGCAATGTTCGGCGCCATCCCTCCACCCGTCGTGAAAAATGGCCTTCCGCCATCAACAAAGCGGCGCGCCGCTGCTGCTGTGTCTCGGCAGCGAGCAGATCGGACAGCCCCTCCACCGCGTTCAGGTCCATGCGGCCATTGGCGAAGGCGCGGCGTGTGAACTCACCCGCTTCGGCCCGGCGCAACCCTTCGAGCGTGCCCAGCGCCTGCTCGACCGCGGCGATGACCGCCCGCCCGCCATGGCAATGCAGTTCGGCCAGGTCTTCGCCGGTCGCCGTATCCGGTCCGGGAAACCACAGGATCAGGGCCCGATCCAATAAGGCGCCGTCGCGGGGGTCGTGCAGCGACGCCAGCCGGGCCCGCCGGGGTGGTGGCAATTGCCCGGCCAGCGCGAGAAGCGCCCGGCCTGCCGCTGGTCCGCTGATCCGGATGACAGCAATGCCGGCAGGGGGCGCGCCGCTCGACAGGGCAAAGATGGTGTCCGTCACGGCGCGCCGTCCCTGGCAGGATCAGCCCGGATTCTTGTCGCCATTCTTGCCCGGCATTCCGGCCAGGCCGATGTCCATCATCTGCTTGAACAGGCGCATTCCGGCATCGCCCAAGGGCGAGAAGCTCTTGAACAGGGTCTCCATCTGCTCGACATTGGCGACGCCGTCGAAGCCGTCGAGCATCGTCTTCACATATTTGTCGTGAATGGGGGTGACATCCGGCAGCCCCAGGAAAGCCCGGGCCTCCGCAGGAGTGCAGTCGACGTCCACGCTTACCTTCATATCCCGCTACCCTTTGCTGCAGCCACCCTTTACAACGCCTCATGCCGCAACAAGGGCGCGCAAGGCAAATTTTTTGACGGCAAGCATGGTTGCACTCCGCCCCGCAACCGCCATTATGCCGGCCATCGACAATGTCAGGAAAAAGGAAAGGATTTCCCATGGCAGCATTCACATCCATCCCCACGCTGGAGGGCGATGCCCGGTTCGATGTCTATGTTGCCCGGCCGCAGGGAACGCCCAAGGCCGCGATCGTGGTGATCCAGGAAATCTTTGGCGTGAACGAGGGGATTCGACGCAAATGCGATGGCTGGGCGGCGGCCGGCTATCTGGCCCTTTCGCCCGATCTCTTCTGGCGCGAGAAGCCGCATGTCGAGCTGGATGCCGACATAGCGGAGGATTTTCAGGCGGCCATCGGCCATATGCAGAAATTCAACCAGGATCAGGGCATTCGCGACATAGAGGCGACGATCAAGGCCGCGCGGGAGGAACTGGGGCAAGGGGGCAAGGTCGGGCTGGTTGGATATTGCCTGGGCGGGCGGCTGGTGTTCATGTCGGCTTGCCGGACCGATGGCGATGCGTTCGTGGCCTATTATGGCGTCGGCATCGACGGCCTGCTGAAGGAACAGCACGCCATCGGCAAGCCGGTGCTGCTGCATGTTCCCACCGCCGACGGCTTCGTTCCGCCCGAGGTGCAGCAGAAGATGCATGAAGGGCTGAAGGACAATCGTCATGTCACCCTGCATGATTATGAGGGGCTGGATCACGGCTTTGCCGCCGAGATGGGCGCGCGCCGCAACGAGGCGGCGGCGCAGCTTGCCGATGGCCGGACCGCGGATTTCTTCGCGGCCCATCTCTGACCGGGAGGCAAAGGCATGACGCAGGCATGGCGGATGGTGGCACGCACGCATGGCGGGCCGGAGGTGATCGCGCGGGAAGAGTTCGACCCCGGCCTGCCCGGTGAAGGCGAATTGCTGATCGCGCAGGATGCCGTCGGGTTGAATTTCATCGACACCTATTTTCGCAGCGGCCTTTATCCCGCGCCGTTGCCCACGCCGATCGGCGCGGAAGGCGCCGGCCATGTCGCCGCCGTCGGTCCGGGCGTCACCGGCTTTGCCGTGGGCGACAAGGTGGGCTGTGCGGTCGGACTGGGCGCCTATGCCACGCATCGGATGGTGCGCGCCGACCAGACGGTGAGGATTCCGGATGCCGTCACCACGCAGGATGCGGCGGCGATGATGCTGAAGGGCATGACCGCCTGCTATCTGGCGGAGGACATCGTCACCCTGGAGGCGGGGCAGTTCGCGCTGGTCCATGCCGCCGCCGGCGGTGTCGGTTCCGTGCTGGTGCCGTGGCTGCGGGACAAGGGCGTGGTGGTGATCGCCCATTGCGGATCGGCGGAGAAGGCGGCGAAGGTGGATGCCGAACATAGCCTTTATGGAGGCTTCGACAGCCTGGCCTCCGCCGTGCGGGAGATCACCGGCGGGCGTGGAGTGGATGTCGTCTATGACGGCGTGGGCAAGGATAGCTGGAGCGCGTCGCTGGCGTTGCTCAAGCGGCGCGGCCTGATGGTGAGCTACGGCAATGCGTCCGGCGCGGTGCCGCCGATCAGCCTGCTCGAACTCAGCCGGGGTGGGTCGCTTTATGTCACCCGCCCGACCCTGTTCGACTATATCGCTACTCCCGAAGAGTTGGCGCGGACGGCCGAAAGGCTGTTCGACCGCATGGCGCGGGGCGTGGTAAGGACCGTCGTCGGCCAGCGCTTTGCCCTGGCGGATGCCGCCGACGCGCACCGCGCGCTGGAGGCGCGGCAAACCACGGGAAGCACGCTCCTGATCCCCTGACTGCCGCAGGCAGGGCTGGAAGCGGTTTGCGTCGGTATCGGTCGGATGACAGTGCACGTCACATCATTGGAAACGCATTGTTTTTCAAGGCGGGCGGCATATTCCGCTCGACCGGACCCCACCGGAATGGCAAGGCGCGGTCGATGAATGCCTTTGCGCCCCTGCTCGCGCCGCTCTGGTTCGCCCAGCTTTTCACCGGCGCCAAATCCTTCGTCGACAATCCGCTGATCGGTTCGACGCGGCTCAATGCGCTGGGGCTGCACGCGGCGCGCGTGCGGGCGGCGCAGGCCATGACGGCCCGGCGGCGCAAACGATTGGCCAATGCCGTCGATCCGGAGCATCGGACGACTTTCGACCGGGACGGTGTCGTGGAAATCCGGGATTTCCTGCCCACAGAAACCTTCCGCGCCCTCCAGGAACAGCTCTTTTCCTACCGCGGACCGGCGCGGGAGATGGTTCAGGGCGACACGATCACGCGGCGGCTGGCGCTGGACCCCGCCGCCCGGCGCGCCATTCCGGCCTTCGAAGCCTTCCGCCGGGATGATCGCTGGCGGGCGCTGTCCCGCTATGTCGCCGGCTTCGACATAGAGCCGCTGCTCTACGTCCAGTCCATCCTGCCGCAGCGGCGCGACGCCGCGACCGATCCGCAGCTCGCTTTCCATGCCGATACCTTCTATCCGGCGATGAAGGCATGGCTGTTCCTGGAGGACGTGCCGGTCGAAACCGGTCCCTTCGCCTATGTGAAAGGGTCGCACCGGTTGACGCCGCAGCGGCTGGCCTGGGAAAAGCAGCGCAGCCTGAGCGCGCGCGATGGCGATTGCCGTCTTTCCGCCCGAGGATCGCTGCGCATCGATGTCAGCGAACTGGCGGCCTTGGGCCTGCCGCAGCCCAGCATCTATTCAGTGCCCGCCAACACCCTGCTGATCGCCGACACATTCGGCTTTCATGCGCGCAGCCCGGCCAGCACCCCCGCGACGCGGGTCGAGATTTGGGCCTATGGCCGTCGCAACCCGTTCCGGCCGGCCAGGGGATGGGATGTCTGGAGCCTGCCCGGCATTGCCGAGCGCCGGATTCCGCTGCGCTGGTGGCTGGGCGACAAGGCTGCCGGCCTGATCAGGCAGCCATGGCGGCCGGTGGGCATCAAGGGCGCGGCGGACGGATGATCGGTGCGCTGAAGGGCGCATGGAGCCCTCCTGCCATAACCCGCCGTGTGGATGCCACCTCTAGACGAAGAGCGTCAATATGCCCACCTGATGGTCGACGATGCCGTCATAGATCATCTTGATCGCGACATAGATGATGACCGCCAGGCCCAGATAGGCGATCCAGCGGAAGCGCTCGATATATTTGGCGATGATGTTCGCGGCGATGCCCATCAGCGCCACGGACAGAATCAGCCCGATGATCAGGATGCCGGGATGATCGCGCGCCGCGCCCGCCACCGCCAGCACATTGTCGAGGCTCATCGAAACGTCAGCGACCGCCACCGCCCAGGCCGCGCCCGCGAAGCTCTTGGCCGGACGCAGGCCGGATATGTCGTCGTCGCTGGTGTCGGGCGTGTCCCCGCCCCGCTTCGGGTGGAGTTCGCGCCACATCTTGAACGCGACCCAGAGCAGCAGCAGCCCGCCCGCCAGGATCAGCCCGACGATCTGCATTAGCTGCGTCACTACCAGCGCGAAGCCGATGCGCAGCACCAGCGCGGCGATGATGCCGATCAGGATCACCTTCTTGCGCTGTTCCGCAGGCAGGCCCGCCGCCAAGGCGCCGACGACGATCGCATTGTCCCCCGCCAGCAGAACGTCGATCATCAACACCTGGCCGAAGGCAGCCAGCGCGGCGGGCGAGCCGATATTGCTGAAATCATTGACGATGTGCGCCCAGATGTCGGCGGGTGAGCCGATCCCCTGAGCCGCAGCGGCGGCGGTTGCGAGTAGGTCGATCATGACGGCCTGCTATCCCCTGAAAATATGGCCCAAAACAAAGGGGCCGCCAGACCGGAGTCCGACGGCCCGAAAAATCGCGGCGGCGCGATGGAATGGATGCGCGCCTCCGGCAGAAGCACAACCCATGCCGCGGCTTACTGGTTCATCGAATCGAAGAAATCCTCGTTGGTCTTGGAATCCTTCATCTTGTCGAGCAGGAATTCCATCGCGTCGACCGTGCCCATCTGCATCAGGATACGGCGCAGCACCCACATCTTGGAAAGCTTGGCCTTGTCGACCAGCAGTTCTTCCTTGCGGGTGCCGGACTTGCCGACGTCCAGCGCCGGGAAGATGCGCTTGTCCGCCACCTTGCGGTCCAGCACGATTTCCGAGTTGCCGGTGCCCTTGAACTCTTCGAAGATGACTTCGTCCATGCGGCTGCCGGTGTCGATCAGCGCGGTGGCGATGATCGAGAGCGAACCGCCTTCCTCGATATTGCGCGCCGCGCCGAAAAAGCGCTTCGGCCGCTGGAGCGCGTTCGCGTCGACGCCGCCGGTCAGCACCTTGCCCGAGGACGGCACCACCGTGTTGTAGGCGCGGCCGAGGCGGGTGATCGAGTCGAGCAGGATCACCACGTCCTTCTTGTGTTCCACGAGGCGCTTGGCCTTTTCGATCACCATTTCAGCGACCTGGACGTGGCGTTGCGCCGGTTCGTCGAAGGTCGAGGAGACGACCTCCCCCTTCACGCTGCGCTGCATGTCGGTGACTTCTTCCGGACGCTCGTCGATCAGCAGGACGATCAGGAAGACTTCGGGGTGATTGTCGGTGATCGCCTTGGCGATATTCTGGAGCAGCACGGTCTTGCCGGTGCGGGGCGGCGCGACGATCAGGGCGCGCTGGCCCTTGCCCTGCGGCGAGACGATGTCGATGACGCGGGCCGACTTGTCCTTGACGGTCGGGTCGGTCGCGTCGAGCGTCAGCTTCTGCGTCGGGTAGAGCGGCGTCAGATTGTCGAAATTGACGCGATGGCGGACGACTTCGGGATCGTCGAAATTGACCGAGATGAGCTTGGTCAGCGCGAAATAACGCTCGCCATCCTTGGGCGCGCGGATTTCGCCCTCCACCGTGTCGCCGGTGCGCAGGCCGAATTTGCGGACCTGGTTGGGCGAAACATAGATGTCGTCGGGACCGGCGAGGAAGTTCGCTTCGGGGGAGCGCAGGAAGCCGAAGCCGTCGGGCAGCACCTCTATCGTGCCCTCGCCCATGATCTGCTCGCCATTGTCGGCCTCGACCTTGAGGATCGCGAACATCAGGTCCTGCTTGCGCAGGGTCGACGCGCCTTCGACGCCCAGTTCCTCCGCCATGGTCACGAGTTCGGCGGGCGCTTTTTTCTTGAGATCCTTAAGGTGCATTCGCGTGAAGTCCGATGGAATGAGAGACGAGGAAGGAGAAATGGGGAAGGTCTGCCCGGCAATGACTCGGGGAAACCCGCGCCGGACGGGCGGGATAGAATGTCTGGCGTTTAGCGATCTGCCATAGGCCAAGTCAAGGTGGCTGAGCCGTTCAGTTGAACGGAAATTGCCGATATGCGCCCTGCCGCGAATGAAATGGGATGGGCGGAACCGGGGCGCTCATGCTATACAGGAATAAAATTAGGAGGAACGGGAGATGGGACGCTGGCGCGCCGCTCTGGGCATCGCGATCGCGATCGCCAGTCCTCCCCTTGCGGCGCAGGATCGGCCGGCGCTGGACCCCGAAGAGCCGCCGGCGGTGATCCGCACCATTGCCAGCGACGACGCCCGCATCACCATCCCCATCCAGATCGACGGCAGGGGGCCATGGAATTTCGTGGTCGACACCGGATCGCAGCGCACCGTCATTTCCCGCGCCCTGGCCGAACGGCTTGCGCTGCCGCTGCGGGATCGGGTGACGGTGATCAGCATGACCGGCCGGGCGGAGGTGGACACGGTGGCCGTCCAGCGCCTGGGCTTCGGCAAGACGGTGGTGGACGACATAGAGGCGCCGGTGCTGGAAGGCGAGCATATCGGCGCGCCGGGGCTGTTGGGACTGGACGGCCTGCACGCCAAGCGGCTGCTGCTGAATTTCCGCACGGGCCAGATGGAGATCAGCAACAGCAAGCGGAGCTGGCGCGACCCCAATGTCATCGTCGTCGAAGCGCGCAGGCGCCAGGGGCAGCTGATCCTGCTCGATTCCGACGTGAACGGGATGCAGGTCAGCATCATCCTGGACACCGGCACTTCGGTCAGTGTCGGCAATATGGCGCTGATGAACAAGCTGGTGCGCAAGAAGAAGGCGCCCGCGATGAAGCTGGTGACGCTGACCAGCGTGACGGGAGAGACGCTGTCGGGCCAGGCGGGCCTGATCGACCGGGTGCGCATGGGGCAGGTCACGCTGAACGAGATGCCGGTGATGTTCGCGGATGCCCAGCCCTTCGCGGAACTGGAGCTTCAGGACAAGCCCGCGCTGCTGCTCGGCATCGACGCGCTCAAGCTGTTCGACCGGGTGGCGATCGACTTCGGGCGGGGGAAGGTCGACTTCCTGCTGCCGGATACGGGGCTGCTCGACCGGAAACGCTTCGCGACGGCGCGGAGAGCGGCGGGCTAGAGCAGATTCCGATCCGATTGCATCGGCTCGACTGCTCTAAGTTTTTGTTTTGTCGCGTTTTCCGGGTCAGCAGATGATTTAATCTGCTTGGAAAACGCTCTAGGCATGGTCTAAGCGGAAAACCGGTTGCCCCCTTCGACAGGCTCAGGGCGAGACTTTCCGCACCATGCCCTAATGTGGCGCCGGCTGCTGCCGATTGCGGCCCAGCACATTGTCGATCCATTGCTGGTCCAGACGCGGTGGCTGCGGCCGGTCGGCGGGATTGGGCGCCGCCTGCCCGCTATCGTCCGGCTGTTCCTCATCCTCCGGCGGCTGCTGCGCCCGTTCTATGGGAAGGCCGTTTTCATCGACCATCATGCCGCTGTCCGTGCCGCTGTCGGGCTGGCCATAATAGGCCTCCTCATCCGGTTCGAGCTGCCATTCGGGCAGCGTCACCTGCGTTTCGAACTGTTCGACCGGGCGTTTCGCGACGGCGACCTTCATATAGTCGGCAAAGGCATGGGCCGGCGCCCGGCCGCCCTGGAGGACGCCCACGGCGCGGGCGTCGTCGCGGCCCATCCAGACGCCGGTGGTGATGCCGCTGGAAAAGCCCAGGAACCAGCCGTCCTTGTTGCTGCTGGTGGTGCCGGTCTTGCCGGCGACGGGGCGGCCGATCTGCGCGGCCCTGCCGGTGCCGGTGCTGACGGCGGTCTGCATCAGGTCGGTCATCCCCGCCGCGACCCAGGGGGCGACCAGCACCCGGCTGGTGTCGTCCTGATGTTCGTAGAGCAGGCGGCCTTCGGCGGTCGTCACCCGGGTGATGCCATAGGGAGTCACGGCCACGCCCTTGCGCGCGATGGAGGCGAAGGCGCGCGTCATGTCGATCAGGCGCACGTCGGACGTGCCCAGCACCATCGAGGGATGGGTGTTGATCGGCGTGGTGATGCCGAAGCGGCGCGCCATGTCCGCCACGGTGGGGAAGCCGACCTCCACGCCCAGCTTCGCCGCCACGGTGTTGACCGAATAGGCGAAGGCGGTGCGGATATCGATGTCGCCGGAAAAGCGGCCATTGCTGTTGCGCGGCTTCCACCCGTTGATGTCGACCGGACTGTCGGTGACGCCGGTGTCGGGCGTATAGCCCGCCTCCAGCGCCGCCATGTAGACGAAGATCTTCCAGGCGGAACCCGGCTGCCGCGTCGCGGTCGTCGCGCGATTATAGTTGGAGCTCACATAGTCCAGCCCGCCGACCATCGCCCGCACCGCGCCGTCGCGGTCGAGCGAAACCAGCGCGCCCTGCGTGCCGCTGGGCACATTGGCCTGGATCGCCGCGGTGGCCGCCTTCTGCATGTTGAGGTCGATGGTGGTATAGACCTCCAGCGGCTCATTGGGCTCATCGATCAGCGTGTCGAGCTGCGGCAGCGCCCAGTCGGTGAAGTAGCGGACGCTGTTCTGCGGCGGTTCGGGCGCCATCCTTACATTCTGGAGACCGGCCGAGGCGCGTTCCGCCGCGCTGATCTTGCCATTTTCCTCCATCAGTTCCAGCACCACGCCCGCGCGGCCGATGGCGGCATCGGCGTCGGCGGTCGGGGAATAGCTGGAGGGCGCCTTCACCAGACCGGCGACGATCGCCGCTTCGGGCAGGTCCAGGCTGGTGGCCGGGTGGCCGAAGAATTTGCGGCTAGCCGCGTCGATGCCATAGGCGCCGCCGCCGAAATAGACCTTGTTGAGATAAAGCTCCAGGATCTGCCGCTTGGAGAATTTGCGCTCCAGCGCGAGGGCCAGCACCATTTCGCGCACCTTGCGGCCCCAGCTGTAGCTGTTGTTGAGGAAGATGTTGCGCGTCACCTGCTGGGTGATGGTGGACGCGCCCTGCCAGCGGCGGCCGCTGCCGCGCCGCTCCAGCGCCACCCAGGCGGCGCGCGCCATGCCGATGGGATCGACGCCGGGGTGCAGATAGTAACGCTTGTCCTCGGTCGAAACCATCGCATCGACCATCACGGTCGGAATCTGGTCGTAGCTCAGCCAGCGGCCGAAGCTGGGGCCCAGCGACACGATGACGCTGCCGTCGGCGGCATGGACGCGGATCATCTGGCCGTTGGGCGAGGATTTCAGCGATTCATAGTCGGGCAGAGACTGATAGGCGATCACCACCGCCACGACGATCGCGACAAGCGCGCTGAGGCCGCCGACGAGGCCGATCTTCAGGCCCCGCACCAGCCATGTCTTCACTTTGCCCCGCGGTTCGCTGCTCTTGCCTGATCGTGCCATGGTTCGCCCGGATATGCGCTAAACGAAAAGGCGGCCAGTGGAAAAGCCGTGCAGGCCGCGCAAAAAAGCCGGAGTTTCTCCGTCATGCGCGATTTCGCCTCTGCCGAAATCGCCCGTCATCCTCAAGGGAAGCGACGCTTTACCGGCGATGAACGATCATTCGCCTTCGTCGCGCGGCTTGAAATCGAGCGACGCGCTGTTCATGCAATAGCGCAGGCCGTTGACGCCCGGACCGTCGGGGAAGACATGGCCCAGATGCCCGCCGCAATTCGAACAGCGGACTTCGGTGCGGATCATGCCATGGCTGGTGTCGCGGATTTCATCGACCGCATCGATGTCGACCGGCGCGGTGAAGCTGGGCCAGCCCGATCCGCTGTCATATTTTTCGTCCGCATCGAACAGTTCGGCGCCGCAGCCCGCGCAGAAATAGCGGCCATCGGCCTTGTTGCTGTTATATTTGCCGGTGAAGGCCCGTTCCGTGCCGCCCTCCCGCAGAATATGATATTGTTCGGGGGAAAGGCGCTCGCGCCATTCGGCGTCGGTCAGGTTGAGCTTGTCCATGCCCGGCAATATGGCGGTGGGCGGGCGCGCGATCAAGCGGTTAGCATGATCCGGGTAACGGCGCTCCCGCGGCAGGCGGCGGCGCCCGGGAGAAACCTCTATCGCTCCCGCGCCGCCTGGCGGGCGATGGCGAGCAGTTCGTGCCGGACCATCAGGTCGCCCAGGCCCCTGCCCGACCGGCTGGCGCGCTCCGCCTGGGCGAGCCTGTGGATGACGCGGGCGATGCCGGGCGCGTCCCAGATGCGGACCTGCCGGGTGACGATGCCCTTTTCCTTCCAGAAGACCTGCTTGCCCGCCGCCTCGACCGCGCCTTCCAGCCGGCCGCTGTCATCGAAATCGGTGCGGATATTGGCGAGCAGCATGGCGCGGGCCAGCAGCGGGCGCAGCACCGCCGCCATCGCCGTTCCCGCCTCCGCCAGCCGCCCCAGTTCGCGGTGCATGCCGCGCAGGTCGCCGCCCAGCACGGCATTCACCAGCGGCGCGGCGTCGCTGTCGGGATTGTCGGCGGAAAGGGCGTCCAGCGCCTCCTCCGTCGCTTCGCGCGGGCGGTCCGGCGCGGCGTCGAGATAGAGGATCAGCTTCTCCACCTCCCCGGCCATCAGCGTGCGGTCGCCATTGGCAAGATCGGCGATGCGGCGGCCCAGTTCGGGCGAAAGGCGCAGCCCCCCTTCCCGCGCGATGGCGATGGCGATCTGCTCCGCCTCCCGCGCGTCGGGCTGGTAGGATATGAAGGCCATGGTCTGCTTGTGGTCGAGCGCGAGCTTGAGCAGCTTCGACGTGCCCTTGAGCGCGCCCGCTATGGCGATGACGGGATTGCCCGCCGCCTCCGCCTCCAGCAGGGCGTTGAGGGCGGGCAGCGATTCCTCCCCCATGCCGGTGACGCGGATCCAGCGCTTGTCCCCGAACATGGAGAAGGACGCCGCTTCATCCGCCAGCCGCGCCGGATCGTCGCGCAGAGTCGGTCCGTCCAGGTCGACCCGCTCCGCTTCCGGCCCCATGGCGCGCTCCAGCCGCTTGGCGAGCGCCGTGCTGCCCGCTTCGTCGGGTCCATAGAGCAGGAAGAAGCGGCAGTCGGCAGGCGGCGCGTCGAGCGCCTTTTCGATCTGGCCGCGATTGGCCTTCAACGGGATTTGTCCCGCGCCGCGAAACGGGCGAGCCGCGCGACGATCTGGTCGGCAATGGTCTGCGACAGGCGTTCCAGGGCGGTGTCTTCCGCCGCGATGGTCGCATATTCGCTGGAGACCACGTCGATGCCGACGTCCGATCCGGCGGTATCGTCCAGAATCTGCGCGCCGGTTGCGCCGTCGATAAGCTGATAGCGCGCCCGCAGGGTCCGCCGCTCGCGCGTGACGGCGGCGTCGGAGCGCAGACCGAAGCCGCTGATATTGTCGTCCAGCTTCACCACCAGCTTGTAACCGGGTCCGGTGCCGCTCATCGCCGCCAGCCGGTCGTTCAGCGCATTGCGCACCAGCCAGCCGCCCTTGCCCTCTATCGGCTGCACCTCGACATTGCCCAGCGCCTGCGCGACCGGGCCGTGGCCGCCCCCGCCATAGACCGGGCGCAGGCCGCAGGCGGAGAGGGACAGGGCGACGAAGAGCAATGGCCAGAGCTTCATAAGACCTACCCTTAACCGTTCGCCCTGAGCTTGTCGAAGGGCCGTTCTTCCCCGAAGAGAAGTAAAGGGCTTCGAGAGGCTCAGCCGAACGGATGTTGTCAGATAACCAAATTGACCAGACGATCCGGCACCACGATCACCTTCCTGGGCGTCGCGCCGTCCAGCGTCCGCACGACATTGGGCGCGGCGAGCGCCAGACGTTCCAGCTCGTCCCTGGAAGTGCCCTTGGGAACGGTGATGGTGTCGCGCAGCTTGCCCATCACCTGGCAGGCGATGGTGACTTCATCCTCGACCAGCAATGCCGGATCGACCGCCGGCCAGGCCGCGTCCGCGATCAGACCTTCCTCACCCATGTCGGCCCATGCCTCTTCGGCCAGATGGGGGGTCATGGGCGCGACCAGCAAAGCCAGCGCCCGGATCGCCGCGCTGCGGCTGGCCGAGGGCTTGGCCTTTTCGACTGCATTGGTGAGTTCGTAGATCTTCGCCACTGCCTTGTTGAAGGACAGCGCCTCAATGTCCTTCGCCACGCCGTCGATGGTCTGGTGCAGCTTGCGGTCGAGCGTCTTGTCCTGCCCCTCTGCCGCCTTGTCGGCTTCCCCGAACAGCCGCCACAGGCGGTTGACGAAGCGCCAGGAGCCTTCGATGCCCGCCTCGGTCCAGGGCAGGTCGCGCTCCGGCGGGCTGTCGGACAGCATGAACCAGCGCACCGCGTCCGCGCCATATTGGGCGATGATGTCGTCCGGATCGACGACATTCTTCTTGGACTTGGACATTTTCTCGACGCGGCCGACGGTGACTTCACTGTCGGTCCCGACAAGGAAGCATTTGCCATCCCGGCGTTCGACCTCAGCGGGCGAAACCCAAACCTCTGCAGCATGCATTTCCGGCTGCGAGCCATCATAATCGGCAGGAACCGGGAGAGGGACAGCCGCCTTGTAGGTCTCATGCGTCACCATGCCCTGGGTGAAGAGGCCGGTGAACGGTTCGGCAAAGCCGATCTGTCCCATATGCCGGAGCGCGCGGGTCCAGAAACGGGCGTAGAGCAGGTGCAGGATCGCATGTTCCACGCCGCCGATATATTGGCCGACCGGCAGCCATTTCTCGACGGTTTCCCGGTCGAACGGCCTGTCCTTGGGCTGGCTGGCGAAGCGGATGAAATACCAGCTTGAATCCGCGAAGGTGTCCAGCGTGTCGGTCTCGCGCCGCGCCGCCTTGCCGCATTTCGGGCAGTCGACATGCTTCCAGGTCGGATGCCGGTCCAGCGGATTGCCGGGAATGTCGAAGCTGACGTCTTCGGGCAGGACCACGGGAAGCTGGTCCTTGGGCACGCCCACGGGGCCGCAATCCTCGCAATGGATGACGGGGATCGGCGTGCCCCAATAGCGCTGGCGCGAGACGCCCCAGTCGCGCAGGCGGAAGACGGTGGTGCCGGTGCCCCAGCCGCCCTCTTCGGCGCGGCGGATGACTTGCGCCTTCGCCTCCTCGACGCCAAGGCCATTGAGGAAGTCGGAATTCACCAGCCTGCCGGGGCCGACATAGGCCTCGTCGCCAATGCCCTTGGCTTCGTCGCCTTCGGCGGCGACGACGCGCTCGACCGGCAGCATATATTTGCGCGCGAAGTCGAGGTCGCGCTGGTCATGGCCCGGAACCGCCATGACGGCGCCGGTGCCATAGTCCATCAGCACGAAGTTCGCGACGAACAAGGGCAGCTTGCGACCGGTGAAGGGGTGGATCACCGACCGGCCGGTGTCATAGCCCTTCTTTTCCTGGGTCTCGATCTCGGCGGCGGCGGTGCCGGTCTGGCGGCATTCCTCCGCGAAGGCGGCGAGCGCCGCATCCTTTTCCGCCAGGGCGAGCGCAATCGGATGATCGGCGGCGACGGCCGCGAAGCTGGCGCCGAAAATCGTGTCGGGACGGGTGGAGAAGACCTCCAGCTCACCGATTCCGCCGACCGGCGCGTCCAGCCTGAAGCGGAATTGCAGGCCGACCGACTTGCCGATCCAGTTTTCCTGCATCAGCTTCACCTTGTCCGGCCACTGGTCGAGCGTCTTCAGGCCCGCCAGCAGATCGTCCGCGAACTGGGTGATCTTGAGGAACCACTGGGACAGCTTGCGCTTTTCGACCGGCGCGCCGGATCGCCAGCCCCTGCCGTCGATCACCTGCTCGTTCGCCAGCACGGTCATGTCGACCGGGTCCCAGTTGACCGCCGATTCCTTGCGATAGACCAGGCCCGCTTCCAGCATGTCCAGGAACAGCGCCTGTTCATGGCCGTAATAGTCCGGCTCGCAGGTCGCCAGTTCCCGGCTCCAGTCCAGCGCGAAGCCCAGCTTCTTGAGTTGCGCGCGCATCGTCGCGATGTTGGAGCGGGTCCAGGCGCCGGGATGCACCTTCTTCTCCATCGCGGCGTTTTCGGCGGGCATGCCGAATGCGTCCCAGCCCATCGGGTGCAGCACCTCATGCCCGGTCATCCGGCGGAAGCGGGCCAGCACGTCGCCCATCGAATAGTTGCGGACATGGCCGATATGGATGCGCCCGGAAGGATAGGGAAACATCTCCAGCACATAGCTGCGCGGCTTGTCGCTGCTGTCGGACGCCTTGAACGTCTGCTTCTCGTCCCAGACGGCCTGCCAGCGGGCATCGGCCTCAAGCGGGTTGAAGCGCCTTTGCATGGATAATCCTTAACTCAAGTGCCGTTCGGGCCGAGCCTGTCGAAGCCCTGCACTACTCTTCAAGAACATATGGCCCTTCGACAGGCTCAGGGCGAACGGAAATCGACGCCGCGATCAGCCCGCAATCGCCATGCGGCGCAGGTCGCGGGCCTTGGTCAGGATGATCTCTTCCAGCTTCTGCACGGTCGCGGCCTGCACCGGCACGTCGACCCACTGGCCGCCCTGGCTGACCTGGCGGCTGGCGGCGACGCGCAGCGCATCGGCGCGCAGATCCTGGTCCAGGATCGATACGGTCAGCTTCATCCGCTCATTGGGGCTGTTCGGATTGGCGTACCAGTCGGTGACGATCACGCCGCCGTTCGAATCCGTCTGGACCATGGGCATGAAGGACAGGGTGTCGAGGCTGGCGCGCCACAGATAGGCGTTGACGCCGATGGTCGTCACCTTCGATGCGGCGAGATCCGCCTTCGGGCGGTCCTTGGCGCCGCCCCCGCAGGCGGCGAGCGGCAGAAGTGCAGCCAGCAGCAGACCGGCGGAAAGGCGCGAAGAAAGGCGGCGGACCATCATTATTGTCCCATCAAACGAGTAAACGCCCCGCTTCTATAGAGGACCGGCGGCAATGGGCAAGGGGGACTCCGGGACGGCGCGACGACGACCCGCCGTGCAACCGGGGCGAGTCCTGTGTGTTCCGTGCAACAGCTCCGACAAAAAACCGGTGGCGCTCTACCAATTCCAGAGCCTTGCGTATATGAAGGACCATAGAAAAGTAGTCGGCGGGGAAGAGATTCGGAACATGCGCCTGAAAAGGGGACATATAGCGTTGGCAGGCTCGGCGGTCGCCGTGGCCGGCTTCATGCTGTCCCCTGCCATCGGGGCGGCGACCGACCTTGTCCGCATGCGCGCCGAAACGCCGGTTTCGCTGGGCGCGCTGGGCAGCATCTCCTCCTTCACGCCGACGACCAAGGACCCGCGCCTGGCGGCAGCCTATGCGAAGATCGCCGCGTCCGCGAGTCGCCAGAATTTCCGCTTCACCCCCACCAGCGGGTCGCTGAGCGGTCAGCGCTCGGTCACCGTCATGGTGCGCGCCGCCGACCTGAACGATCGCGTCGCGATCAGCCGGACGCTGGACCCGGTGAGCATCGCGCCCGTCGCCTTCAGCCTGAACAGCGCGCATAACTGGCGCAAGTTCGCCCTGCCCGAAGCGGTGGGCCGCAAGGAACTGGACCCGGTCGCCGTCGAGCCGATGGCGGGGGCCAGGAATTTCTCGCTGGATCAGGGCCGCAAGGACCGTTTCAGCACCAAGGTGCTGATCGAGAGCCGCCGCGAGCCGGCCGCGACGATCCGCAACCCCAGCGCGGACAAGGATTATTCGCTGGATCTGGCCAGTTCCTATTCGCTGACGCGCAATCTGAACGTCACCGCGGGCATTCGCTATAATAACAGCTTTGCCGGACGCCTGACGCCGATGACCGACGACCGGCAGGATGCGCAGGCCGTCTATCTGGGCACGATCTTCAAATTCTAAAACGGCTTGAGGGACGAGGTTGAGCGGCATCATGCCTGCCTCGGCTTCGGTCTTGTCCAGCGTTTGTCCCGTCCAGGCCGAACCATGGTTTGGGGCAGGAGCATGTCCCGCTTCCATCCGGCAGAAAGACCTGAGCGCCCTGTGTCGCCCGGCAACCGGGGGCTTTAGAGCCAATCGACATTCAGCCCTGACGGCCTGCGAATGACGCTCTTCCGTGCTTCCGGTGCTCACCTACTTTGAGTAGGCTGCGCTCCGGGTCACGAAAAACCACCATTTTACCTTCGGTGGCCTTCGGCTCGGCTCGTCATCTTCTGAATGTCGATTGGCTCTACGGTTCGCCCTGATCGTCCCGCAAGCCGCCGCAGCCGTTCAGCGTTCCCTCGCCAAAGGCCACCGCCACGCGGTCGGACCAGACCGCATCGCTCATGCCGTCGCTGCATGGCCCTTCGGTTACGATCATTGAAAAGCCCTCCCCCAGGAAACGGACAGCCCGCCGGTCGTCGTTCCGGGATATGGCGTAGCGGACGGGCGCCCTGTCCGGACGCTCCAGCACGGCGGTCGATCCCTTTACCGTCACGGCCCAGAAAGGCTCGGTCCCGATCGCCCGATAACCATCGTCCACAGCATGCTTAACGCCGGGAGAGCTGACCGGCGGGCTCTCCTTCGTCCCACGTGCCTCTGTTCCACGTGGAACCAGTTTCGAAATATTTTCAGGGCCTTGGCCTGGCGCTGGGTCCGGCGTCCCGATCGGTGCGGAGGCGTGAGGCTGCGCGCCGTTGGCCGTGGGCATTTCGTCGCCGCCACACCCCGCCAGCGCACACAGGACCAGCGGCAGGAATCGTCTCACGCCTTGCCGACCTCATCCCGCCGGAAGCAATCCAACGCATGATCGTTCACCATCCCGATCGCCTGCATCCATGCATAGACGATGGTGGGGCCCACAAATTTGAAGCCGCGCTTCTTGAGATCTCGGGAAATCTCTTCCGAAAGGTCGGTTCTGGCCGGGAAGGTCAGGCCATCGTTCCGGATCGGCTCGCCCCCGACGAAATTCCAGACATAGGCGGAGAAATCCTCGCCCCGTTCCCGCATATCGCAGAAAATCCGCGCGCCCGCGATCGTCGCTTCGATCTTCGCCCGCGCCCGGATGATGCCGGGGTCGCCCATCAAACGTTCGACATCGGCCCCGTCGAAGCGCGCAACCTTGTCCGGATCGAACCCCGCAAAGGCGGCGCGGAACGTCTCCCGCTTGCGCAATATGGTGATCCAGCTGAGGCCCGCCTGAAAGCCCTCCAGCATCAGCGTTTCCCAGAGCATCCGCGGATCGCGTTCCGGAACGCCCCATTCGCTGTCATGATAGGCGCAATAAAGCGGGTCCGATCCAGCCCAACCGCAACGGACCCGCTCCATCGGATCAGACGTCCAGATTGGCGACGTTCAGCGCATTGTCCTGGATGAACTCGCGCCGCGGTTCGACCACATCGCCCATCAGCCGCGTGAAAATCTCGTCGGCGACGTCCGCCTGCTCGACCTCCACCCGCAGCATGGAGCGATTATCGGGGTCCAGCGTGGTTTCCCAAAGCTGTTCCGCATTCATCTCGCCAAGGCCCTTGTACCGCTGGATCGCCAGCCCCTTGCGCCCGGCAGCGAGGATCGCCTCCAGCAATTCGCTGGGCCGCGTGACCGCCGTCGAACCCTTGGTCGCGACCGGCAGATCGTCATCCCCCGCCTCCTCGGCGGCGGCGGCCGCCTTGGCCGTGACCAGACGGCTGGCGGTGCGATAGCTGTCCGCCTCCTCGGTTGCGATGGCGTGCAGCTTGCGCGCTTCGGCCGACCCGATGAAGCCCGCCTCGATCATGTGATGGTCGGTGACGCCGCGCCACAGCCGCTCGAAATGGAAGCCGCCCTCCTCCGCGATCCGGCCGGTCCACCTGCCCTCTTCGTCCTGCGCATCCATCCAGCGGACGGTGTTCGTCAACCGTTCGGCCTGCGCGTCATGGCTGAGTTCCGGATCGAGCGCGCCGTTGATCGCCAGCGCTTCGATGATCGCGGGATTGTAGCGGCGCGGCACATAGCGCATCACCGCGCGCATCCGCCGGCCATGTTCGATCAGGTGGCGCAGGTCTTCGCCAGACCGCATGCCGCCGGTCGTTTCCAGCGCCATGGATTCGACGCCATTGTCGACCAGATACTGCTCCAGCGCGGCTTCGTTCTTGAGGTACACCTCCGACCGGCCGCGCGTCGCCTTGTAGAGCGGCGGCTGGGCGATAAAGAGATGCCCCGCCTCGATGATCTGCGGCATCTGGCGGTAGAAGAAGGTCAGCAGCAGCGTGCGGATATGCGCGCCGTCGACGTCGGCGTCGGTCATGATGACGATCTTGTGGTAGCGCAGCTTTTCCAGGTTGAAATCGTCGCGGATGCCGGTGCCCATCGCCTGGATCAGCGTGCCGACTTCCTTGGACGAGAGCATCCGGTCGAAACGGGCGCGCTCGACGTTCAAAATCTTGCCCTTCAGCGGCAGGATCGCCTGATTATGCCGGTTGCGCCCCTGCTTGGCCGAACCGCCGGCCGAGTCACCCTCGACCAGGAAGAGTTCGGATTTGGCGGGATCGCGTTCCTGACAGTCGGCCAGCTTGCCGGGCAGCGAGGCGATGTCCATCACCCCCTTGCGCCGGGTGAGTTCGCGCGCCTTCTTCGCGGCTTCGCGGGCGGCGGCGGCGTCGATCACCTTCTGCACGATCATGCGGCCATGCTGGGGATTTTCCTCCAGCCATTCCGCCATCTTGTCGGCCATCAGGCTTTCCAGCGGCTGACGCACTTCGGAACTGACCAGCTTGTCCTTGGTCTGCGAGGAGAATTTGGGATCGGGCAGCTTGACCGACACGATGGCGGTCAGGCCTTCGCGCATATCCTCGCCGGTCAGCGAGACCTTCTCCTTCTTCAGCAGGCCGGACTTGTCGGCATAATTGTTGAGCGTCCGGGTCAGCGCAGCGCGGAAGGCGGCAAGGTGGGTGCCGCCGTCACGCTGCGGGATGTTGTTCGTGAAACAGAGGACATTTTCATAATAGCTGTCGTTCCATTCCAGCGCGACGTCGATGGTGACATCGTCGCGGCTGCCCGAAATCGCGATCGGATCGGGCATCAGCGGCTGCTTGTTGCGGTCCAGCCACTTCACGAAGGCCGCGATGCCGCCCTCGTAGAACAGCTCGATCTCCTTCTTCTCCTCATGCCGCGCATCGATCAGGAACAGCCGCACGCCGGAATTGAGGAAGGCGAGTTCGCGATAGCGATGCTCCAGCTTCTCGAAATCGAATTCGGTGTGGTTCTTGAACGTGCCGCCGTCGCCGGGCACTTTTTCGGTCGAGGGGAGGAAAGTGACCTTCGTCCCTTTCTTGCCCGCAGGCGCGTCCCCGATCACCTTGAGCGGCGCCACGGCGTCGCCATAGGCAAAGCGCATATAATGCTCCTTGCCGTCGCGCCAGATGTTGAGGTCGAGATATTCGCTGAGCGCGTTCACCACGCTGACCCCCACGCCGTGCAGGCCGCCCGACACCTTATAGGCGTTGTCGTCCGACGTGTTCTCGAACTTGCCGCCCGCGTGGAGCTGGGTCATGATGACCTCGGCCGCTGAGACGCCCTCTTCCTTGTGGATGTCGGTGGGGATGCCGCGGCCATTATCCTCCACGCTGACCGATCCGTCGGGATTGAGCGTGATCAGGATGCGGTCGCAATGGCCGGCCAGCGCCTCGTCTATGGCATTGTCGCTGACCTCGAACACCATATGGTGCAGGCCGGAACCGTCGTCGGTGTCGCCGATATACATGCCGGGCCGCTTCCGCACGGCATCCAGCCCTTTCAGGACCTTGATGCTGTCGGCGCCATAGGCATTGCTGTTGGGGTTGTTCTGACTTTCCTCGCTCATATCCGAGCATATAGGGAAAAGGGCCAGCAAACTAAAGCGAAACATGGCGGCTATCGCCCGCGCCGGGCAGGGTCTATCAGGCGGCTATGCGCATGATCCTGACCCTGGTCCTGATGCTTGCCGCCTGCTCCAAGAGCAGCGACGTGCTGGAGGAACTGCCCAACAGTTCGCTTGCCGGCGCACCGCGAGAGGAGGTGCCGGAAACCCGCCTGGAATCGCGCCTCGTCCGCCCGGTGACCATTGGGGAGGACGGTCCGCGCCTCGACGCCTGCGGCGCCATGGGCCAGGCGGTGCGCGTAGGCGCCGGAGGAGCGGCGGTCCGGGCCGCGCCCTTTTCGGACGCCGGAGAAGTCGCCCGCATGGCGGAGGGCAGCCGCGCATGGGTCTGCACCCGCAGCCTCGACCAGAAATGGCTGGGCGTCGTTCTGGTCCCCGATCCTCCTGCCGACAATGCCGCGGCCCCGGTGGATTGCGGCGTGTCCGGACCGGTGGATCGCAAGCAGCCCTATGGCGGCCCCTGCCCCAGCGGCTGGGTGTCGAGCGCCGCCATCCGGTTGATCGCGGGGTAGGGGGGTGCGCCGCCCTTGTCCCTCCGCAGGCGGGAGCGGGCGGGCGCGACATCGGCGGTGGTTTTGCTGACGGCAAAGCTGGAGGCTGGTTGCGCCCGCCCCTAACCCCTCCCGCAGGCGGGAGGGGAATGCCTTATGACGGCCATCGCCACCCGGCCGCTAAATCCCACCCAGATAATCGATCTTGCTCAGCGGCACCCCCGCCTGCCGCAGCAGGGCATAGGCGGTCGAAACATGGAAATAGAAATTGGGCAGCGCAAAGCCCAGCGCATGGCTGCGTCCGGTAAAGCGGAATTCGCCGCGAGGGCCCTTGAGGATCACTTCCGCATCCTCCCGCCCGTCGATCCGCTCGCGAGGCACGGATTCCAGGAAGGCGATGGTCTTGCCGATCCGTTCTTGCAGGTCGGCAAAGCTCTGCTCCGTATCGGGCATGGCAACCGGATCGAGCCCACCGATGCGTGTCACCGCCCCCTTGGCGCTGTCGCTGGCATATTGCACCTGTCCGGTGAGCGGAGCCATGTCCCCGATCAGGCGCGCCTGCGTCAGCGTCAGTGGATCGATGCCCCTTTCTTCCGCATGGGCGGCGCCCTTCTCCAGAATGGCGGAAAGGTTGCGCAGCCCGCGGATGAAGACGGGAACGGTCAGGTCGTACAGGTCGGTCGCCACCAGGCTCTCCTCATGATCGTGAGGCGCCTAGATATGGCGTGGATCGCTACAGTCGATACCCGCGCGAAATAAAAGGACCGGCCGGCGGACTCCATGCCGGCCGGTCAGGGGGCAACCGGATCAGCCAAGCGCGGGGCGTTCGCGCGGGACAATGGTGAAGAAGGGCAAGGCATGGTGCACGATCCAGCCGATCGTCGCCGCATAGAGCAGGGTGCCGAGGCCCACCGTGCCGCCCAGCAGCCAGCCGACCGCCAGCACGCCGATCTCGATACCGGTGCGGACCCATTTGACCGGCAATCCGGTCCGGCGGCAGAAGCCCGTCATCAACCCGTCGCGCGGGCCCGGGCCCAATCCCGCGCCGATATAGGCGCCGCCCGCAATGCCGTTGAGGACGATCCCCGCCGCCAACCAGGCGAAGCGCATGGCATAACCCTCCGGCGTGGGCAGGATCATCAGGCTGAGGTCCACCGCCGTGCCGATCACCGCAATGTTGCAGACCGTGCCGATACCGGGCCGCTGACGCAGCGGCCACCAGAGCAACAGCACGATCGCCCCGACCAGATTGACCGTCATGCCGAAACTCAGACCCAGGCGCGGCGCCAATCCCTGATGCAGCACGTCCCAAGGATCGAGCCCCAGATCGGCGCGCAGCATCAGGGCCATGGAGAAGCCGTAAAGGCCAAGGCCCCAGAAAAGCTGGAAAAGGCGGCGGTGCATCATCATGGCGGTTGAAATCACCCGAAATGGCCTTTTACAAAATGGCCATTATTGGGTAAGTGGCCTCCTCCCTTTCCGGATTGGAACCTATGGTCATGTCCACTTCCCTGTTGCGGCCGCCTTCCCTGCTTCGCCTGCTGGGCGCCTGGCGCGCCGAAGACAGCGCGGAGCCCGCCTATCGCCAATTGGCGCAGGCGCTGCGGATGCTGGTGCTGGATGGGCGCGTCGGCCTGAACGTCCGCCTGCCCGGGGAACGGGAACTGGCCGCCGCGCTGGGCCTCAGCCGCACGACCATCGCCGCCGCCTTCGACCGGCTGCGCGACGAAGGCTTTCTGGAAAGCCGGCAGGGATCGGGCAGCGTCACCCGCCTGCCGCCCGGCCGGATGGAACAGGCCCTGCCGGAAATCGACATGATCGACGGCGGCAATATCCTGAACTGGACCCATGCCGCATTGCCGGCCGCGCCGGGCGTGGGCCGCGCCTATCAGGTCGCGGTGGAGGCCCTGCCCGCCTTTCTGGGCGAGCTGGGGTACGATCCTTTGGGCCTGCCGCCGCTGCGCCGGGCGATCGCCGCCTATTATGAGCGGCGGGGATGTCCCACCAGTCCGGACCAGATCATCGTCACCAACGGCGCGCAGCAGGGATTTTCGCTGTTGCTGCACTGGCTGGCGGGACCGGGCGACCGGGCGGTGATCGACCATCCCACCTATCACAATGCGATCCAGGCCTTGCAGCGCGCCCATGTCGTGCCGGTGCCTGTCGGCCTGCCCGCGCAGGGATGGGACATCGACGCGATGGAAGCGGCCTTCCGCCAGACCAGTCCGCGCTTCGCCTATATCATCGCGGATTTCCACAATCCGACGGGGCGCAGCATGGACCCGGGCACCCGCCGCGCGCTGGTGGCCGCAGCGACGCGCAGCCATATGCCGCTGATCATCGACGAGACCATGGCGGCGATGGGACTAGACAATATGCCGCCGCCGCCGGTCGCGGTGCATGATCCTTCCGGGCGGCAGGTCATCACCCTGGGTTCGGCCAGCAAGATCTTCTGGGGTGGGCTACGCGTCGGCTGGATTCGCGCCGATCCGCAGACCGTCGCGGCGCTGGGACGGCTGCGCACGACGATGGACATGGCGAGCCCGGTAGTGGAGCAGCTTGCCGTCGCGCATCTGATCGATAGCGACGAAGGGCTTGGCCCGCGGGCGGCGATCCTGCGGGGGCGTCGCGATCATCTGCTGGGGCTGATCGAACGACACCTGCCGCACTGGCGTGCCGAATCCCCTGCCGGCGGCCTGTCGCTCTGGGCGGAACTGCCGCGCGGCGAGGCGACGGCGCTGGCCGCCATTGCCGAGAGTCATGGCGTGCGTGTCGCGCCTGGGCCGCGCTTCGGCGTGAGCGGGGCATTCGAGCGCTTCCTCCGCCTGCCCTTCACCTTATCGGAGGAGCAACTGACCGCTGGCGTCGAGCGGTTGGCGGAAGCCGATGCGCGGCTTCACGCCCGCATGCCGCGCGGCCGCGATTCCCTGGCGGCGGCATTGGAGGCGGATCGGTTGATCTGAGCGCTGGCGGATATCGGTCATGAACTGCCATCGGCGCGGCATGCTCCTGCGGAGGAATCCGCAGGAGACAAGCGGCTCGCGAGAATAAGGTGCGGCCTTTGGATGGCCCGCCCTTACCGCCGTCACCGGCCCGACAGGCCGTCGATGGCGGCCCAGCCGGAAGCGCCGATTGCCTTCAGCATATGCCGATGCGCCGCGTTCACCCCGCCCAGGGCGATTACCGGCATCGGGGCAAGCCGGGCCAGGGCGGCGAAGCCCGCTCGCCCCAATAGGGGTGAACCGGGATGCGAGCGCGTCGGGAAGAGTGGCGAGAGCAGGACGATATTTGCCCCCCAGCGCACGGCTTCCGCCATCTCCCGCCCATCATGCACCGGCCTGCTGTGGAGCAGCGCCTTTCCTGCCCGCCGCCGGTCACGTCCGTGCCAGCCATCGGCACGCCAGGCCTGCGCCTGCGCCGCCGTGCCGCCCAGCATCAGCACCAGCCGCCGCCTTCGGGCAATCCGGGCGATCCGATCGAACAGGGCGTGCCGCTCCGCCGCGGCCGTGCGATAGTGCCGGAATATGACTCCCGCCTTCCCCTTGGGCAGACGGGCGACAGCAGCCAGCAGGGCAGGCTCCCCGATGCGTTCGTCGGTCATCAACCAGATCGTCGGCAATTTTTTGCGGTGGCGGCGTTGCATGGCCATCGCCTATAGCAGCCGCCATGACGACCGACAGCATCGAAGCCGCAGACCGGCTGGCCGCGAACCGATTGGCCGAGATACGCAACACCATGGGCCGCGCCGCCCGCCTTACCGGCCGCACCGCCGACGACATCACCCTGATCGCCGTGTCGAAGACGCAGGCGGCGGACGCCATCCGCCCGTTGATCGCGGCAGGCCAGGGGGTCTTCGGGGAAAATCGCGTGCAGGAAGCGGAAAGCAAGTGGCCTGCCCTGCGGGAGGAGCATGAGGGCCTTCAACTGCACCTCGTCGGTCAGCTCCAGTCGAACAAGGCGGCCGACGCGGTCGCCCTGTTCGATGTCATCCATTCGCTCGACCGGCCGTCGATGCTGACGGCGCTGGCCAAGGCCATGGACGCGGCGGACAGGCGGGTGCCCTGCTTCGTGCAGGTCAATATCGGTGCGGAAGCGCAAAAGGGCGGTTGTCCGATTGCCGACGTGCCCGCGTTGATCCGATCGGCCCGGGACGCGGATATTCCGCTGCTGGGCCTGATGTGCGTGCCGCCGGCCGACATCGAACCCGCGCCCTTCTTCGCGCTGCTCGCCAAGATGGCGCGGGAGGAGGGGATGGAACAGCTCTCCATGGGCATGTCGGGGGATTATGAAACCGCGATCATGCTGGGCGCTACGCACATCCGCGTCGGCACGGCCCTGTTCGGGGAGCGCCCTGCCGCTCGCCCGGCACCGGGGAGCGGCAGGGGCATGATCAGAAACTCCCGCGAAGGGTGACGCCGTAGGTGCGGGGATCGCCCAGATAGGCGGAGATCAACTGGTTCGCCATCGGTGCGCCCAGGGCGAACTGGCCGGTGGTCGAAGTGGACGGGCTGCTCGACTGTAGCGGGCTGCTGAAGGCGACCTGGCTATAGTCCTGGTTGAAGATGTTCTGGCCCCAGAATTCAACCGCCCAACGCTGCTGCGGCCCGCGAATGCCGACACGGGCATTGAACACCGCATAGCCGTCCTGCCGCTTTTCGGGGAACAGGTCCGAACCGGTGTTGAAGTCGCTGCTCATGCGCCCGTCGATATAGAAAAGCGCCGACAGGCCGTTGGAGCCGAGCGAAGGCGTCCACGACGCGCTGACCGTTGTCACGACTTCCGGCGCCTGGGAGTTGATCGAACCCGGCAGCAGGAACAGCGCCGGATCGAGCGGCACCGTTCCGTCGCCGCTGCCGACCAGGCGGTTGGCGAATTTGGCGCGGGCATAGGTGAAGCCCCCCGCGACGCGCACGTTCCGCACCGGGGTTGCCGACAGTTCCAGTTCCACGCCCTGGCTGATCAGGCCGGGTCCCACATCGCCGCCTGCGCAGGTCCGCGCCGCCGTCAGCGCGCCGTCGCAGCCATTGATGTTCTGGACGACGAAGCTGGTGCCGTTGAAGGTGTTCAACTGGAAATTCTTGAACTCCTGCCGGAAGGCGGCGATGTTCGCGCTCCATTTGGGCTGGGTATATTTCAGGCCCACTTCGAACGCATCGACCTTTTCAGCGGCGAAGCGCAGGCTGGTGACGTCGGCATTGGTGCGCGGCGCGAACACGGCCGGCACCGCGTTCAGGCCCGTCGATCCGAGCTGGAAGCGGTCGAGATTGTAGCCGCCCGCCTTATAGCCCTTCGAATAGCTGCCATAGACCAGCAGTTCGTCGATCGGCTTCCATGACAGGACGGCGGTGCCGGAAAACTCCCCATCGCTGATCCTGTCATTGAGGTCGAGCGCGTTCAGCCCGGTCGATCCGTTGCCGAGACAGCCCAGGGTCAGGATGCCGCCCGCCAGGGCCGCCGCGCTGCCGAGCTGCGCATTGGTCGCGATGGCGGGCAGGCTGGAGGCCTGCAAGGCCGCGCAGGTGGCGTTGTTATTGTTGAGGTCCGCCGAGAAACGTTTGCTCTCATGGGTGTAGCGAAGACCCAGCGTCAGATCGAGCTGCTTTGCGATATGGATGATATTATGGGTGAACAACGCCCAATTCTCGCTCTTCTGATGGTAGAGCGAGGCAATGTCGCCGGTGCCCGACGGGATCGCCGCCAGCGCGCGGAGACCATTGCCCAGGCCGGTCGAAATCGCCCCGGCCTGCAAGGCTGGAACGCCGGCAAGGACGAGACCGCCGTTGAGCTGCGCCTGCGTGCCGGCGATCAGCGCCTGCGTCGCAAGCCCGCTGCCGCAAGCGGCAAGCTGCGCCGCCGTCAAATTGCTGTTGACGCCTGCCCCCGCCATCAGGCGGCAGGCGGCAAAGCGGCCATAGTCCGCGCCGAAGACGATATTATCCTCCAGCGTCAGCTTCTCATGCGCATAATAGCCGCCGACCAGCCAGTCGAGCACATCGTTGAAGGCCGATCCCTGCGCCCTGAGTTCCTGGGTGAAGGTCCTGAACTGGCGATAGGTGTTGGGATCGCGGTAGAGCAGGTCGGCCCCGCTATAGTCGTAATCGCCATAGTCCTGGCTCTTGTAATCGCGATAGGCGGTTATGCTGGTCAGCTTGGCGCCGCCCAGATCATAATTGACCTCGCCTGAAACGCCCCAATCCTTGAGCTTGCTCACATAATTCCGGCCCGCCGTGATGGTGAGGTCGCGGTCATAGGGATCGGCGGCAAAGACGCTGCCCTGTCCCGCCAGAATGGCGGCGATCCGGTTGAAGGGCGCCGTGCTGTAGCCCCCGCCGGCGACCGGACGGCGTTCCCGCGTCTCCATATAGGCGGCGCCGCAGCAGCTTTCGTCGCGATGGGTATAATCCCCGATGAGGCGGATGGAGAGCGCGTCGTTCGGCTCGAACAACGCCTGCCCGCGCAGGAAATAGCGGTCGCGGTCATTGGTTTCCCCGACCTTGGCGCCGCTGGCGTTCACCAGATCGTAGAAGCCGTCGCGCCTGGACCAGACGCCATCCAGGCTCAGCGCCAGCTGATCGCTGATCGGCCCGGTGATGCGGCCGGCAAGGCGCCAATAATCATAATTGCCGTAAGTGATCTCCGCCTTGCCCGCGAGCTTGAACTCCGGCGCCTTGCTGATGATGTTGATGAGGCCGGCGGAGGCGTTGCGCCCGAACAGCGTGCCCTGGGGACCGCGCAGCACCTCGACCCGCTCGATCTCACCCAGTTCGTTGAGGCCGGCGCCGGTGCGCGAGCGATAGACGCCGTCGATGAACACCGCGACCGAGCTTTCCAGCCCCGGATTGTCGCCCACCGTGCCGATACCGCGGATGCGGGCAGAGGCATTGGCCTCTGTCCCCGTGGAGGACAGCAGCAGCGAAGGGGCGAGCTGGTTGAGCGCGCGAATATCCGTCGCGCCGCTATTCTGCATCGCCTGCGCCGTCACGGCGGACACGGCGATCGGCACGTCCGACAGCGGGCTGGCGCGCCGGGTGGCGGTGACGATGATGTTGACGCTTTCCGGATCGACCGCGGTTCCGCCGTCCTGCGCCCATGCGACCGGAACGCTGCTGCCCAATGCAACGGCACCGACAGAAATCAGCCAAAGGCTCTTCTTCATGATGATGCTCCCTCTCCTTATCCGCGCGGCTTTGCGTCGCGTCGAATTATTGTCGAACTATGCTGCCACAGCAGGATGAAGGCAAGATATGCCTGCTTTTCAGAGGCTTTGATCCCCCATGGTGACCGGATTCTCATGCACTGTCACCTAAAGGAGACAGCTTAAATTCCGGTTTCCGTTACGTCCGCCTAAGCAATGGGAAAACGCAGCAGCCGGCCGGCGACCGGCACCAGGGCGGCCGCACCCGATCCCATCACCCGGCGAATCTCGCCATGACCGGCATCGAGGCCGCCCGTCAGGGCGCCAAGGGCAGGCAGAATCAATTTGGTCCGCGATCCGACGAAGCAGCGCCGCGACACATGGCGTCCGCGCACGGACAGGCGGAGCTTGGGGTGGAAATGCCCTGATATTTCCGGCCGGGGGTCGGCAGGGTCCGCCTCATGCCGCAGCCAGATGCCGTCCACCTGCATGTCCGTGCGACGCGTGCCGCCGGGCGTCCGCGCCATGCCGGCATCGTGATTGCCGGTGATCCAGACCCAGTCGAGCCTGTCCGTCAACACGGCCAGTCTTGCCCGCGCCGCCGGATCGAGCCGGGCCGCGCCATCGGCATCGTGAAAACTGTCGCCCAGCGACCAGACGGCCCGCGCGCCCGTCCGTTCCACCAGCATCTCGATCATGTCCAGCGTCGCCAGGCTGTCATGGGGCGGCAGGAACTGCCCGGATCGGGCGAACCAGCTTGCCTTTTCGAAATGCAGGTCGGCCACCAGCAGGGCGGAGCGCGCCGGCCAGAACAGCGCAGCCTCCGCCAACGCCAGAAAATCATGACCCGCGAACGAAAGGGGAACCATGGCCTGCCTATGCCCCCTTGCCCCGCCGCTTTCAAGAGGGCAGCGAAGCGGCTATGGGCGCTGCCATGGAATCCGCTTTCACCATTGCCGCGCTTTACCGTTTCGCGACCTTCGCCGATCCGGAGGCGATTGCCCGCGATTTGCGCCTGCTCTGCGCCGATCTTGGCACCTGCGGCACGCTGATCGTCGCCGGGGAGGGGATCAACGGCACGGTCGCGGGGAGCGAGAGGGCGATTGCAGCGCTGGTCTCGCATATCCGGGCATATCCGGGCTGCGCCGATCTCGACGTCAAATATGCCCATGGCGAGAGTCCGCCCTTCGCCCGGATGAAGGTGAAGGTGAAGGCGGAGATCGTGACGCTGGGCGCGGGCGATCTCGACCCGGCGCATCAGGCGGGCACGCATCTCGATCCGGTGGAATGGAACGCCCTGATAGCCGATCCGGACACGGTCGTGATCGATACGCGCAACGCTTATGAAGTGTCGGTGGGCAGCTTCGAAGGGGCGATCGATCCCGGCACCCGCTCCTTCCGCGATTTCCCGGCCTGGTTCGACGATTTTGCCGAAAAGCTGCGCGAGGAGGGCCGCACGCCGCGCATCGCCATGTTCTGCACCGGCGGCATAAGATGCGAGAAATCGACCGCGCTGGTCAGGGCCCGCGGTTTTGAGGAGGTCTATCATCTGCGCGGCGGCATCCTGCGCTATCTGGAGGAAATGCCCGAAAAGGACAGCCTTTGGCAGGGCGCCTGCTATGTGTTCGACGAGCGCGTGGCGGTGGGCCATGGGCTGAAGGCGGGCGATTATGTCACCTGCCGGGCCTGCGGCTTGCCGCATGTGCGGGACGCCGCGCATGATTGCGCGGCGGACGGGTCGGGCGTCTGGCCGCACAGGAAACAGGGCTGAAGGACCAGGGCATAGCGTGATCCCGCCTTCGCAGGAGCAGCTTGCGCTTCACCGGGCCGGCGTTTCGACCAGTTCCGCTATCTCGAACGCATAGCGTTTCCAGCCGCGCATCCGCGCGCCTTCTTCCGCCGCCGTCCGCTTCCTCTTCGCCTCGGCCAGGGAGCGGCTGTGGCCCCAGAAAACCTCCGTCCTGCCATTCTCCAGTATCGCGACGATGCGCCAATAATGGGTGAAGGCGTCCGCCGTGGGCCCGATGGTCTTCACATAGCCGTCCGGCATCGTCGCCGTCAGATAGCGCTTCTTCCTGCCCATGGGCCTGTCACCCGACGAAGCGGTGCAGCGCGGTCCCATGGGCGCGCAGCCAGGCCCGCGCAGGCCGGGGGTCTTCGCCCAATATCCGCTTGTGCGCCGCATGGAAGGCCGGGCTGTGATCCATGTGCAGCAGATGCGCCAGCTCATGCGCCACGGTCGCCCGGCGCACCTCCGGCGGGCAGAGGATCAGCCGCCAGCTATAGCGGATCGCCCCGCTGGAGGCGCAGCTCGCCCAACGGCTGCGCGGATCGCCAATGCCGACCGACGCCACGATCAGCCCATTGTCCCGCGCCATTTCATGGCTTTCGGTCTCCAGCACGGCCTTGGCCCGCATCTTGAGCCAGCGCAGCACCCGCGACCCGACTGATTCCGCCGCGCCGCCCAGCAGCAGCCGGTCGCCCTCTAGCCGGATCGTGCGGGACGCGCCCTCGACCCAGCAGATGCGCACCTCCCGCCCCTCCAGCGGGAAGACGGCGCCATCGCCCAGCGTGACAAACGCGGGTTGCCGCGCCATTTGCGACCGGACCCAGCCCTCATGCTCCTGCGCCCAGCCGAGCGCGCGCTTCAGATTGGCGCGGGTCGGCAGCGACAGCCGCAACTCCCCCCGCGCTTGGTCCAGCGACAATCGATAGGCCTTGGCCCGCGCCGACCGGCGGACCCGCACCGGAACGGCGATGCCGTCGATCAGGATTTCGGCGTCAGAGCTCTCTGTCGACAAGATGGTTTTCCCAATCGCCGGCGTCGGCTTCCGCAATGGTCCAGCCGCGCACGGATTCCTTTGCCCGGTGCACCGCCTCCCGATCGCCGCAGATCAGATAGTGCCATTCCGGCAATGGCTTGCCCTCGCCCCGCAGCCGATAGGCGCAGGTGCGCGGCAGCCAGCTTATCGTCTTCACCTTGGCGGGGGTCAGCCGCACGCAATCGGGCACGAAGCGGCGGCGTTCCTTATAGTTGGTGCACTGCCCGCTATGCCGGTCGAGCAACCGGCAGGCGACATTGGTGGGGTAGATGCGCCCCGTATCCTCATCCTCGGCCTTGTGCAGACAGCATTTGCCACAGCCGTCGCACAGCGCTTCCCACTCCGCGCGGTCCAGTCTGTTGAGGGGCTTTTCCCAGAAGTCCAACCGTCACTTCACCCATTTTTCGAGGAAGGCCGTCACCCTGGCGGGATCGCCCTCATCCACATCCGGCGTTCCCGGATCGTCCACCGGCACCAGCGCGACCGGCGCGCCGTCGCCCCCGAAGAGATAGGGCGTGCGGCTGTGGCTCACCAGATAGCCGCTCGCGCCCTTCGTCTCTTCCTTATTGTAGAGCACGACGAAATCCTTCGCCACCCTGGCGATCTCGTCAGGGGTGCCGGTCAGGCCGATCAGGCGGGGATGGAAGGCCGCGACATAGGTTTTGAGGACGGCGGGCGTGTCCCGATCCGGATCGACGCTGATGAAGATCGGCTGGACCTTTGCGGCGAGCGCCGGTTTATCCTTCTCGAACTTCGAAAAGCCCTGCATGATGCGTTGCAGGTCGATCGGGCAGACATCGGGGCAATAGGTGTAGCCGAAATAGACCAGGCGATACTTGCCCTTGAAATCGTCCCAGCGAACCTTCTTCCCGTCCTGATCGGTCAGGGTGAAGGGCGCGCCGATGCTGGCCCCGTGCAGATCCCCCTGGGCGCTTTCATCGCCGCTTGATGCATTGCCCCCGGCCCCCATATTACAGGCTGCCAGCAGGGCGGTCAGCGGCAGGGCGAGCGAAATCAGCGCTTTGTTCATGGCGCCGCCAGCCATGCCCTGCTATGGCCCGATTTGCAAATCCCAACGGGGCTATGGACATAATGACAGGACGTTTTCCGGCTTGGATGGGCCTTGGCCGTGCCGCCGCTCTGGCCCTGGCGCTGCTGTCGCCGGTCGCGGCACAGGCGCAGTTTTCCGACAATTACAATTTTCTGAAGGCGGTCAAGGACGCCGACGGGCAGAAGGTGACCGACCTGATCCAGAAGCCGGGATCGACCGTCATCAACAGCCGCGACGTGACGACGGGCGATACCGCGCTGCATCTGGTCGTCGCCCGGCGGGACAATACATGGCTGACCTTCCTGCTCGCCAAGGGCGCGAACCCGAACCTGACCGACAATAACGGCAACACGCCGCTGATGGACGCGGTGCAGGCCCGGTTCGAGGAAGGCGTGCGCAGCCTGCTGACCTATAATTCGCAGGTGGACAAGGCGAATGGCAGCGGCGAGACGCCGCTGATCCGGGCGGTGCAGCTTCGCGACGTGGCGCTGGTCCGGCTGCTGGTCGCGCAAGGCGCCAATCCCGACAGGCGCGACACGATCGCCGGCATGTCGGCGCGGGACTATGCGGAGCGCGACGCCAGGACGCCGGGGCTGGTGGAAGCGCTGAGCGCTGCGAAGACGAAGACCGCGCCCAAGGGACCGGTGCAGGGGCCGGTGTTCTGATTTTTTTCCTGAAGCGAACATCAGACGATGCGTGTTCCTGCGCAGGAGCACGTATCGCTTAAGGGGAATGTCGCGGGAGACTATCCGTCCCCTCATCGATCTCCACGCAGATCAGACTACCACCCCAGTTCCGCGGCATGATCCGGGTCCGCCAGCGCCGTCAGCCGCCTGGCCGCCCGCCTAGCGAAGCGCAGCGTTTCCGCCTTGCGCCGCGCCGCCGCCAGCGGCTCCATAGGTGCGGGGCGCACCAGTTCGGCGTCATATTGGTCCGCGACGATCAATCCCGTCCGTCCCGGCCATAGCGCCTCGCTCTCGAACAGCGACAGGTCGAAGCCCGACGGCACGGCCCAGAAATAGCGGTCGCAATAATCGAAATAGTCGGGCCATTTCATGTCGCCCAACAGGTCGGCGCGGCTGCACTTGATCTCTACAATAGTGATCCGACCCGCCCCGTCCAGCGCCATGATGTCGGCGCGCCGGCCATTGGGCAGCGGCACTTCCAATATCCCGCTCATGTCATGCCGGAAGAACAGGCGCAGCGTGCCCCGCGCCACGGCCAGAGCCGTGCCGTCCGTGAGGGGCGAACAACTGTCGGAAAGATCGGATTCCATGTCCGGTTCTTAGAACAGGAAGGGAACAAAAGGAAAGGGCCGATTCAGGATCGCCCGAACCGGCCCTTCTTCACCCCCTGCGCGCCCGGCGCGAAACGGTCAGCGATAGAAGACGTGATTGTCTATCGCGGCGAGTTGGCGCTTGCCCCAGCCGGGCGAAACCCGACGGGCGTGGAAATAGAGCGCACCCTCTGCCTTGCTGTCCCAGCTATCGTCCATCGCGATCTGGGCGATGGCAACGGCCTCGCGCCAGCTTTCGCTGCCCAGGCGGATCGACGGCATGCCATTGCCGCGCACGAAGCTGAACTGGCCGGGCTGATAGACGACGCCGCACAGGCTGTCGGCAAAGCGGCCGGACCGGGCGCGATTGATGATGACGCGGGCAACGGCCAACTGGCCTTCCAGGCTTTCGCCCTTGGATTCGAAATAGACGGCGCCGGCCAGGCACTTCATGTCGCCGGAAACATCCTCGGCCGCGCCCTGCGCGTCCACGAGGGCGGCGAGATTGTCGGCCTTCACATCGGCGCTGTCGGAAAGGGGAGCCAGCGGCTGCACGACTTCGCGCGGCGCGGCGAAAGTGACGGCGGGCGTGGCGCCGGCCGGAGCTGCATTCAGCTCATTGCTTCCCGGAAGGGAAAGGACCGACGGAGCCGCCTCGGAAGCGCTCGACATGTCGGCCGCGGTAACCGCCGCTGTGGCGGAAAGGGAAAATGCCGCGAAGATCGCAGCCTTCAGACGAAAACTCATTACAGCTCAAAATCGTGCGGTTCTTGGCCGGGAACGTCAAAAAACCCCTAAAACACGACGTTCGGCCGCCCCCCGTCTGCGTGTTTACCGCATCCGCCCCCCATGGACGAAAACCGGCAACCTGCGCGTTGAAAGCGTCGGAGGCCTGTGCCCGCGCGAGGAAAATGAGTCAACGATCAACAGATCGTTTCAGCGGCGAACCGTTCCGCATAAGCGATGTCGAGTTCGATGACCCACAGATCGGGGTCCGATCCGCGCCGGCGCGCAAGATATTGAGCCATGGCCTCGGCCCCCTTTTCCGGGTCCGGGCCGCAGCGGGTGAGGCGATAGCCGCCCCCATAATCAGGAACGCGTTCGAACAGTCCCTGTTCCCGGCCATTTTCCAGCGCCTGGAGCAGGATCACGCCGCTGACGGCATCGCCCTTCACCAGCACCGTGGCAAAGCCGCCCGCCGCGGCGCAGCGGCGCATCAGGACACCGACCAGCATCGCGCTGGTCAGCCGCGCGTCGGATGGGTCAGCCGGCATAGCCCGGCAGGGAGGAGAGGGGGAATTGCGACCGCATGAAGGTGCCGGTGCCGCGCCCCACCTCCTCGCCGTCGGCGTCGATCAGGCTGGCCTCCGCCACATAGACGCGCCGCTTTCCGCTGATCCAGCGCCCTTCGGCCCGAATCCGGCCCGGCCCGATCGGGCGGGTGAACAACAGGTTGAAGCTGGTGGTCAGCAGGAAGCGATCGCTTACCAGGCTGTTGGCGGCGTAGAAGGCCGCATCGTCCAGCATCTTGAAATAGACCGTGCCGTGCACCGCGCCGGCCGCATGGAACTGCGTCTCGTCCACGTCGAAATGGATGATCGACCGGCCTTCTTCCGGAATCGTCAGTTCCGACCGGAACAGCCGGTTGATCGGTGCGGAACGGTAGAGGGACTCCAGCGCCCGGAAATGCGCCTGCTCCCCGCTGGGCAAGGCGCTGGCGGCGGAACCCGGATCAGGCAGCGTCACGCGCCTCGCCACCGGCGAGCAGGGCATGGAGCGCCGCCGTCGACTTGGCGCCGCGCAGCCGGGCGATCTGCCCCTCGTCACGCAGATAGCGCGAAACGCGGGCCAGGGTCTTCAGATGTTCAGCGCCGGAATCCACCGGAGAGAGCAGCGCGAAGACGATGTCCACCGGCGCTTCGTCCACAGCGTCGAAAGGAACCGCCGGATCGAGCAGCACCACCACCCCGCACATTTTCTGAAGGCCGGGAATCTTCGCATGGGGAATCGCGACTCCGCCGCCAAAGCCGGTCGAGCCCAGTTTCTCACGCTCCAGCAGCGCCTCCGCCACCGGATCGGCAGCCAGGCCGTAGGCCTGCGCAGCCAAGGCCGCAACCTTCTGAAACAACTGCTTCTTGCCGTTCACCGAAAGGGCGGTGCCCAATGCATCCGGTGCGACGATATCGTTGAAATGAACCATGCCGAATCCCAGCCGAGCCGCGCCCAGCTTCGGAAAAATGACGCAATGCCCGGATCTTTAAAGTCCGGCCCCATAGGCCGCCAGCGGATCGAGGTCAACCGGCGGCCGGGGGAAGGCGATCAGCCCAGGCGGGGCTCTACCCAGCCGATGGTCCCGTCCTGCCGCCGATAGACCATGTTGTACGCCGCCGTCCCGGCATTGACGAACAGCAGCGCATTGGTGTTGCGCAGGTCGAGCATCATCACCGCGTCCGACACGCTGGCTTCGGGAATGTCGACCCGGGTTTCCGCCACGATCAGCGGCGCTTCGGCCGGGTCCTCTTCATCGGCCGGGGACGCGAAAATCGTGTAGCCGGCGCCGTCCAGTTCATCGGCGCCATATCCATTGGCCCGGCTGGCCTCCGCCGCCGCGGCCTGCGCGCTGCGGTCCTTCAGCCGGCGCAGATAGCGGCGCAACTGCTTCTCGATCCGTTCGGCCGCCTGATCGAAGGCAGGATGCGCCTCCTGCGCCTCTCCGGCGCCCTTCAGGATCAGTCCGGTCATGACATGGCAGACGATGTCGCAATGGAAGGCGCCGTGCGGGGCCGGCCGGAATGTGACCTGGGCGGAAAGCGCGCGGGAGAAATATTTCTCGGCCATGGCCTCCAGACGGGTCCAGACATGCTGCTTGAGCGCGTCACCCGTATCGACCTGATGCCCGGAAACACGAATATCCATATGCCTTCTCCTTATTCTTGCCGGACCGCCCGGGATTGGCGACCCGGTTGGCGTGGAGGCCGTGAAGGCAGCCCATCCCGAAGGGACAGCCGTAATCAGGCCTCCTCAAGCCAGAGCGGCTTGTCCAGCGTCGCGACGAACGCTGCATGCCGCTCCAGCTCCTCCGCGCCTGCCGCAAAGACACGCGCGGGACGAACAGGGCGAACCGCGACTTCCGCCGCAAGTTCCATATTTACAACGAGTTTCTCTTCCTCCTGTGCAAGACCGAGGCCGATCTGACGGCCGCCGGTCAGTTCGATGTAAAGCTGGGCCAGCAATTCGGCGTCGAGCAGCGCGCCATGCTTGATGCGATGGCTGCGGTCGATGCCGTAGCGGGTGCAGAGCGCGTCGAGGCTGTGCTTGGCGCCGGGGTGAAGCTGCCGGGCGATGGCGACGGTGTCGATCATCCGCTCCATCGACACTTCCGGCAGCTTGCACAGCTTCAGTTCGTGATTGAGGAAGCCGAAGTCGAAGCGCGCATTATGGGCGACCAGATGGCTGTCCTCCAGAAAGGCGAGCAGTTCCTCCACCCCATGGGAAAATAGCGGCTTGTCCCTCAGAAAAGCATCGGACAGGCCGTGCACCGCCTCGGCCGCGGCCGGCATCGACCGCTGCGGATTGTAATAAGCGTGGAAGGTGCGGCCCGTGGGAACCCGGTTGAGGAGTTCGATGCATCCGATCTCGACCAGGCGATCGCCGGAGGCTGGGTCGAATCCCGTCGTTTCGGTGTCGAAAATGATCTCGCGCATCGCCCTCTACAACGACTCTTGCCGGCCAACCTCGCCGGCCCCCTCTTATCGGCCTGTCTTCGCACCAAGGCAAGCGACCAAGCGGCGAACCTGGAAGCGGGTCTCAGCGAAGGTCGTGCCCGTATGGACGATATAGTCGGCCCGCCGCCGCTTTTCAGCATCGGGTGTTTGCAGATGGACAATCCGGCGAAATTTTGCAGCGGTCATGCCGGGCCGGGCCAGAACCCGCTTGCGCTGCTTCCAGGCAGGGGCGGTGACCACGATGACGCCGGCCAGCCGGCGATGGCCATGGGTTTCGAACAGCAGCGGAATGTCCAGCACGACGAACCGGCGCGATCGGTTCCGTTGCAGAAAGGCCTTGCGGCTCTGCTGCACGGCGGGATGGACGATGGCTTCCAGCGCCTTCAATTCCTGGGGATGACCGAAGACCGCCGCGCCCAGCTTCGCCCGGTCGACGCCCTTGGGACCGGTCGTGCCGGGAAAGCGCGCCTCTATCGCCGGCAGCAGCGCGCCGCCCGGCCCCTGCAGGCGATGCACCTCCGCATCGGCGTCGAACAGGGGAACGCCTTCCCGCCGCAACATCCCCGCGACGGCGGACTTCCCCATGCCGATGGAGCCGGTGAGACCGTAGATCTTCATCCCATCATCTTCATGAATCTCAGGCGGCGAGCAGCAGGGCGCGCAATTCCTCGTCCCGTTCGCGCGGCGCCTCCGCATCGAAGAAGATGTCGAAGGCCAGCGCCGCCTGCCCGATCAGCATCTCCAGCCCGTCGAGGGTCTTCAGGCCCCGGATGCGCGCCGCCTTGAGCAACTCCGTCTCCAGCGGCGCATAGACGATGTCATAGACCGTCGCTTCCGGGCCCAGCGGCGAAAGGTCCAGGTCCAGCACCGGCTGGCCCACCATGCCGAGCGAGCTGGTGTTGACGAGCAGGTCCGCCCGGGGGAGCGCATCGGCCATGCCGATCACGCGGCCCCTGACCCCTGCACGGTCGAGCAGCGCCTGACCCTTGGCCGCATCGCGCACCATGACGGTGATGTCCGGCACGCCCAGGCTGGTGAGGGCGAACAGGATCGCCCGCGCCGCGCCGCCCGCCCCCACCAGAACGGCGCTCTGCCCCTTCCACCTGTCGCGCAGCAATGGCTGGAGGAATCCGCCCGCATCCGTATTCGTGCCGATCAGCGGTCCGCCAGTCTCGCTGGCGATGGTGTTCATCGCCCCGATCCGTTCCCGGACGCCGCCCGGATCGTCGGTATAGTCCATCACCGCGATCTTGTGCGGAATGGTGACGTTGCAGCCAAGCCAGTCCGGATCGGCGCGCCGCGCCAGGAAATAGGCGGACAGGCCATCGCCGGTGACATGGGTCTTCCTGTATTCCGCCTCGATCCCCAGCGCATCGAGCCAGAAATTGTGGATCAGCGGCGACTTGCTGTGTTCGATCGGATCACCGATCACTTCGGCATAGGGGAGCTTGTCGGTCATGTCGCCAGAACGCCCCGGACGCGCAGAAAGTCAAGCAAAGGCAGCAGCGGCAGGCCCTGAATCGCGAACTGGCTGCCTTCGACCCGGCTGAAAAGCTGCGCGCCCGGCCCCTCGATCCGGTAGCAGCCGACGCACCAGCGGCAATTTTCCCAATCGCCATCCAGATAGGATGTGATGAAAGCGTCCGACAGAGGCCGCACCGTCATCCGCACGCGCTCGACATGCCGCCAGATCGGTTCGCCGTTGAGCGCGATCACCGCCGCGCTGTGGAGATGATGCACCCGCCCGGAAAGCAGCTTCACTATGCGCTCCGCATCGGCGCGGTCGACCGCCTTGTCGATCATCGTGCCGTCATCCAGACTGAGGGTCTGGTCGCAGCCCAGCACCAGCCCGCCCGGCACCCGGCGCGAGACGCGAAGCGCCTTCAGTTCCGCCAGCGCATCGGCCAGTTGACGCGCATCCAGGCCGTCGGCGCGCAGCGCTTCCTTCGCCGCTTCCTCGTCGACGCCGGGGGACAGCGCCTCGAACGGCACCTGCGCCGCTTCCAGCAGGGCGCGGCGGCTCGCGCTTTGCGATGCCAGCACGATCATGGTCTCATGCTCCTTCCGCCAGCACGCGGTCGTTGAACAGGTTGATGATGGCGGCGGCGGCTTCCTCGATCGACCGGCGGGTCATGTCGATCACCGGCCAGCCATTGTCCGCGAACATGCGCCGTGCGAAGGACAGCTCCTCCTGCACCCGGTCGATGTCGACATAGCTGGTCTCCGGCGCCTGGTTGAGCGACAGCAGGCGATTGCGGCGGATCTGCACCAGTCGTTCCGGGCTGACGGTCAGGCCGACCACCATCGGATGCTTCAGCGAGAACAGGCTGCGCGGCGGCGGCGACTGGATCACCAGCGGGATATTGGCGGTCTTGTACCCGCGATTGGCGAGATAGATGGACGTCGGCGTCTTGGACGCGCGGGACACGCCGGCCAGCACGATGTCCGCCTCCTCCCAATTTTCATGGCCCACGCCATCGTCATGGGCGATGGTGAACTGGATCGCCTCTATCCGCGCGAAATAGGCCTCGTCCAATATATGCTTGCGCCCCGGACGGTTGCGCGTTTCCTGCCCCAATATGTTGGAGAGGGCGTCGGTCACGCTGTCGAGCGCCGCCACATGGGGCAGGCCGAGCGCCCGGCAACGCGTCTCCAGCCGCCGCCGGAGCTGATGGTTGGAGAGGGTGAACAGCACCAGCCCCGGATTGGCGGCGATCTCCTCCATGATCCGGTCGAGATGGACGTCGGACCGAACCATCGGCCAGAAATGGCGCACCGCCTCGACATTCTCGAACGCGCCGATGGCAGCCTTCGCTATGTTTTCCAGCGTCTCGCCGGTCGAGTCCGAAAGCAGGTGGAGATGGATGCGCGACATGAAGAACATCTCTGTGGGGAGGCTGTGGATAAATCAAGGCATAGCTTGCGGGTGAAATCAGGCGCTTTTCGTCCTCCCCGATTCCGGGAATCTTCTCCACAGCCCGCCAACAGAAGGAAATTTCCACCCACAGCCTGTGGATAACGGGAATAAGCCGGCTGACTCGGACCGGAATCGGCGGCCTTGAGGAGTCAAGTTGTTGGCAAATCGGGGCACAGCGCATAAACCCCGCTGCCAACCGCCCCACTATCTCCATCATCCTTTTGAATCTAAATATAAGAGAGTTTATGACGGGACCCGATGCCGCCCTTTCGAATGACCTGACGGCCAAGCCCTTGCTTTCGGTCCTGAAGGGTGCGCGCCCTGCCGTGCCGCCCATGTGGCTCATGCGTCAGGCGGGCCGTTACCTGCCGGAATATCGCGCCTTGCGGGCGGAAAAGGGCGGATTCCTCGAACTGGTCTATGACAGCGCGGCGGCGGCGGAAGTGACCCTCCAGCCCCTGCGCCGCTTCGGTTTCGACGGCGCGATCCTGTTTTCCGACATATTGATCGTGCCCTATGCCATGGGGCAGGACCTCTGGTTCGAGGCGGGGGAAGGCCCGCGCCTCGCGCCGATCCTGGCGGAGACGGAGCTGTCGGTCCTGAAACCGGATTTCAGCCGCTTCGAGGCGGTCTATGAGACGGTGCGGCAGGTCAAGGCGGCGCTGGACAGCCATGTGACCTTCCTGGGCTTTGCGGGCAGTCCCTGGACCATCGCGACCTATATGATCGCCGGGCAGGGCAGCAAGGACCAGGGCGCCGCCCGTCGCCTTGCCTACAGCCAGCCGGAAAAATTCGGCGCGATCATCGATGCCATTGCCGATGCCACCGTGGTCTATCTCTCCGGCCAGATCGAGGCGGGCGTGGAGGCCGTGCAGCTGTTCGACAGTTGGGCGGGCAGCCTGGCCCCACTGGAGTTCGAGCGCTGGGTGATCCAGCCCAACAGGCGGATCGTGGAGAAGCTGAAGGCGATCCATCCGGAGATTCCGGTGATCGGCTTTCCCAAGGGCGCGGGCGCGAAACTGGCGGATTATGCGGCGGGGACCGGCGTCGATGCGGTGGGCGTGGATGAAACGGTCGACCCGCATTGGGCCGACCGGGCGCTGCCGCAGGGCCTGCCGGTGCAGGGGAATCTCGATCCGCTGGCGCTGATCGCCGGCGGCAGGGCGGTGGAAGAGGCCGTGGACAATATCCGCGCCGCCTTTGCCGGACGGCCGCATATCTTCAACCTGGGCCACGGGATTCTCCCCGACACCCCCATTGATCATGTCGAAGCGCTGATTAGCCATGTGCGCCGGATGCGGTCGTAGCGGGAGACTGAACCATGCCTTATCTGGGAGCAGCCTATTTGTGGGTCAAAGCCGCGCATGTCATCTTCGTCATCTTCCTGATGGCGGGCCTGTTCATGATGCCCCGCTTCTTCGTCTATCACCATCAATGTCCGGTGGGGTCGGACGAGGACAGGAAGTGGATCGACCGGGAAAGGCGGCTGCTCAGGATCATCCTCAATCCGTCCCTCATCCTGGTCTGGGTCTTCGGGCTTATGCTGATGGTCGAGATCGGCGCCTGGCATTTCGGCTGGTTCCACCTGAAGCTGCTCTTCGTGCTGGGCCTGTCGGGCTATCATGGCTGGATCGCGGGCTATACCAAGAAGCTGGCCAAGGGGCTGCGGCCGCTCAGCGAGAAGCAATTGCGGCTGGTGAACGAGATTCCGGGAATCGCCGCTGCGGTGATCGTGATCGCGGTGATCGTGAAGCCCTTTTGACATGGCCGTCATCCCAGCCAAAGCCGGGATGACGGAAATCAAAGGGGATCGACCGGAATATTGTCGATCAGCCGCGTCTTGCCAAGCTTCGCCGCACCGAGCAGCCTTGCCGGGCGGTCCAGCACCGTCATCGGTTCCAGCGTCACGGCATCGCACAGCGACACATAGTCGATCGGATCGAAACCATGCGCCGCGAGCAGGGCAACGGCCCTGGCAAGGGCGGCCTCGACGGTCGCGCCCCTTTCCATCTGCCGCGCCGCTTCGCCCAAGGCGCGGGGCAGAGCCAGCGCTCCCCTGCGTTCCTCCTCGCTGAGATAGGCGTTGCGGGACGACAGCGCCAAGCCGTCCTCGGCCCGCTGGGTCGGCACTCCGACAAGCTCGATGGGAACGTCCAGATCGCGGACCATCTGCCGGATCACGGCGAGCTGCTGATAATCCTTCTCCCCGAACAGCGCGACATCGGGGCGGACCTGGTTGAACAGCTTCGCCACCACCGTCGCCACGCCGTCGAAATGGCCGGGCCGGGCCGCGCCGTCCAGACCTTCGGTCACGCCCGAGACGGAGATGTTGGTGGCATAGCCCGCCGGGTACATGACGTCCACGCTCGGCGCCCAGAGGATGTCGACTCCGGCCGCCTGCAGCATCTGCGCGTCCTTCGCCTCGCGCCGGGGATAGGCGTCCAGATCCTCATTCACCCCGAACTGGCGGGGATTGACGAAGATCGACACCGCGACATGCCCGGCATGGCGGCGCGCTTCCTCGACCAGCGCCATATGCCCGTCATGCAGCGCGCCCATGGTGGGCACCAGAGCCAGCGGTTTTCCGTCGCTTTTCAGCGCATCGACGGCGGCATGCAGGGAAGGCAGGTCACGGAGGATTTGCACGACAGGAACGGCTCCGATAAGGGCATCGACAGGGGTATATCCTGCTAAGGCACGACCGGCTGAAACGGTCAAGAATCATTGCGACAATCAACGGGGTTATAAAGGTCCGATGGCGAACGCCCAAACGCACCATATCGTCTTCGCCAATGAGAAGGGCGGAACCGGCAAGTCGACCACCGCCGTGCATACGGCCATCGCGCTGACGGTATTGGGTCACCGGGTCGGCATGATCGACCTGGACCCGCGCCAGCGCACGATCACCCGCTATATGGAGAATCGCGCCGACACCGCGCGCCGCCGCGGCATCGACCTGCCTACCCCGGACTTCGCGGTGTTCCAGGGCGACAGCGTCGAGGCGCTGAACGAACAGGCCGCCGCCATGGCCGAGGGCAAGGATTTCCTGGTCATCGACACGCCCGGCCGCGACGATGACTATGCCCGCCACATGGCCGCCCGCGCCCATACGCTGGTGACGCCGATGAACGACAGCTTCGTCGATTTCGACCTGATCGGGCAGGTGGATGCGGAAACCTTCAAGGTGAAGCGCCTTTCCTTCTATTCCGAACTGATCTTCGAGGCGCGCAAGACCCGGGCCAAGGCCGACGGCGTGACCATCGACTGGGTGGTGCTGCGCAACCGCGTCCAGCATCATGACGCGCGCAACAAGAAGCGCGTCGGAGATGCCCTGATGGAGCTTTCCCGCCGTGTCGGCTTCCGCGTGATTCCCGGCCTTTCGGAGCGCGTGATCTTCCGCGAACTCTTCCCTTCGGGGCTTACGCTGCTGGACAAGGGGCAGCTGGGCGAACTGGGCGTCAGCCATATCGCCGCGCGGCAGGAACTGCGCGAGATGGTGTCGGGCCTCGCCCTTCCCTCGCGCGATGAGGTCGCGCCGGTGGATCTGCTCGGCGCGGCCTGATGGGTCTGCTTGCCTTGGCTTTGATCGGGCTTGCCGCCTGGCTTATCTGGACGGGACGACTGCAACGCATGAGCGCGAAGGATGGCATGGCGCTAGGCGCCGCTCTGGTCGGCGCGGTCATGGCGGCCAAGGGCAAGCCGCTGGTCGGCGCGCCGCTGCTGCTGGGCGCCACCCTGTTTTTCTTCGCCAAGAGCCGTACCGGCAAGGCGAAGGCGGGGTCCGACCAGCCCGCCACCCGAGCCGTTTCCCCTCAGGCGGTGATCGACGCCCGCAAGCTGCTGGGCGTGGGCCCCGATGCCGATGCCAGCGCCATCCGCGCCGCGCATCGCCGCCTCATCGCCTCCGTCCATCCGGATAAGGGTGGTACCGAAGCGCTGGCGGCCCAGATCAACGCTGCCCGCGACCTGCTGATCAGGGAAGCCGCGCAGCGCCACTGAAGCCAAGGGAAGAAGATGCCATGGCCCATCGCTTTCATCCCACGCTGCTGCGCGAATATGACATTCGGGGCGTGGTGGGCCGGACGCTGGGCGAGGGAGATGCCTATGCCGTGGGCCGCAGCTTCGGCACGATCGTCAGACAGGCGGGCGTCAGGCGGGGCGGGGGATCAAGGGTCGCGGTCGGCTATGACGGGCGGCTGAGTTCCCCGGCGCTGGAACAGGCGGTCGTCCAGGGCCTTCAGGATTCCGGCGCCGATGTCGTGCGCATAGGCCTGGGCCCGACGCCCATGCTCTATTATGCCGAAGTGGTCCTGGATGTGGACGGCGGCATTCAGATAACCGGCAGCCACAATCCCCCCGATCATAACGGCTTCAAGCTTGTGCTTCAGCATGAAGCCTTTTTCGGCGCGGCCATCGCGAAGCTGGGAGCGATGGCGGCGGCCGGCGACTGGAGCACCGCCGGAAGCGGAGGCGGGGGCCGGGTCGAGAACGTCGACATCATGGACCGCTATGCCGCCCGGCTGGTGGAGCGGTTCGACGGCGCCGCCTGGCGCATTGGCTGGGATGCCGGCAATGGCGCCGCCGGGCCGGTGGTGGACAAGCTCGTCAAGCTCCTGCCAGGTGAGCATCATGTGCTTTTCACCCAGATAGACGGACATTTTCCCCATCATCACCCCGATCCCACTGTCGAGGCGAATCTGGCGGACCTGAAGGCGCTTGTCCGCTCGAAGAAGCTCGATTTCGGAGTGGCTTTCGACGGCGACGGCGACAGGATCGGCGTGGTCGACGGCCGGGGCCGGGTAATCTGGGGCGACCAGTTGCTGGGTATCTTCGCGGAACTGGTGCTGAAGGACCGGCCGAACGCCACGATCGTCGCGGATGTGAAGGCCAGCCAGGCCCTGTTCGATCGGATTGCCGCGCTCGGCGGGCGACCGCTGATGTGGAAGACCGGCCACAGCCTCATCAAGTCCAAAATGAAGGAGATTGCCGCTCCGCTGGGCGGGGAGATGACCGGGCATCTCTTCTTCGCGGACGATTATTATGGTTTCGACGACGGGCTCTATGCCGCGGTGCGGCTTATCCGGGGGCTGACCCGGCTTGGCCGCAGCGTGACGGCGCTGCGCGATGAGATGCCGGCCATGGTCAATACGCCGGAAATCCGCTTTCCGGTGGAGGAGAGCCGCAAGTTCGCCGTGGTGGAGGAAGTCCGCGCCCGATTGCAGGCCTTGGGCGCAAGCGTCGACGAAACCGACGGCCTGCGAGTCGGCACGCGCGATGGATGGTGGCTGCTGAGGGCCTCCAACACCCAGGATTCGCTCGTGATCCGGGCCGAGGCGAAGGATGAGGAAGGATTGGCGCGCCTGATCGCGGAGATCGATGCGCAACTGGCCGATTCGGGCGTGATTCGCATTTCCGAGGACGATTCCTGATCGAACGGGCAGAAAAAGCGGTCCGTTCGGACCTGCCTTTCCGTTACGGAAATCAGGCTGGAGCATGACAGTTGCATGAAATGCAATCGAACATCAGCTTTTCGCATTTGCGAAAATCATCGCTGCACCGCAAAAGGAAAAGGCCTTTCAGGCATCCTCTCCTAAAACTTTCAAGCCGTCCTCCGGGGCGGCTTTTTTTTCATCCGCTCAGCGCCCTTCTTTTGCTTCCTGCCGTAGCGTCGTTTCGCATTCCGGCGGCGCAGGATACGGAAACCCCCGCAAATTAGGGCTTTTCGAACGATAATTTAACCATATTGCTAATAAGGCCGTGGCTTCGAGGGGATCATTTTCCGGCTAAAGCCATTTGCCACAGACGAGTTTGAAGAGAGGATTCATCATGCCCTTGCGCCGCCCCATCATTGCCAGTGTCCTGTTGTCGGGCGTATTCGCGGCACCCGTCCCGGCCCTGGCGGGTGGTTTCTACCTGCAGGAACAGGCGCCCAAGGAAACCGGGCGCGCGCTGGCCGGCGCCGGCGCGGCGGCGGACGATCCGTCCACCGTCTATTTCAATCCTGCGGCCATGACGGAACTGTCGGGCATCCAGACCTCGATCGGCGGCATCGCGCTGATGGCCTCCGCGCATCAGGCCAATCGCGGCACCTATCGCACCGTTCCAACCCTGCCGGGCGCGCGGGTGCCGGTTGCGGGCAATGACGGCGGCAATCCGTTCGACAAGGTCATTCCGATCCCCAGCTTCTACGTCACGGCGCAGGCGACCGACCGTCTGTGGCTGGGCCTGGGCGTCAACGCGCCGTTCGGGTTGAAGCTGGATTATGACGACGGCTTCTTCGGCCGCTATGACTCGCTCTACACCAACCTCAAAACCTATAATATCCAGCCCAGCGCCGCCTATAAGCTCAATGACAATTTCTCGATCGGCGGCGGCGTCGACGTGCAATATGTGAAGGCGACGCTGACCAACGCCCTGCCGCAGCTTTCGCCCCTGGCCCCGGCCGACGGCTTCGCGCGGCTGAAGGGCGACGATTGGACGGTCGGCTGGAATGCGGGCCTGTTCTACACCAATGGCGACACCAATGTCGGCGTTTCCTACCGTTCCGGCGTCAAGCACAAGCTGATCGGCACGCAGACCATTTCAGGCCTGCTGGGGCCCATCGCCACGGCCAATGGCGAATTGGATGCGTCCGCCCCGCTGGACCTGCCCGACATCGTCACCGTGGGCTTCATGCACCGCCTGACGCCGAAGCTGCGCGCGATGATCAGCGCCCGCTGGTATAACTGGTCGAAGTTCAAGGGCATTGCCATCACCTCCGCCGCCGGCACCAGCAACAAGGAACTGGATTACAAGGACAGCTACAGCGTCAGCCTGGGCGGCGAATATGATGTCAGCCCGGCCTTGACCCTGCGCGCGGGGACGATGTTCGACCGCACGCCGACCAATCCGCAGCACCTGACGACCCGCGTGCCCGATGGCGACCGTTCCTGGCTGACGGCTGGCGCGACCTTCAACATCTCGCCCGCCTTCGCACTGAACGTCAGCTATGCCCATACCTTCGTGGAAAAGGCGAACATCATCCGTCCGGACAGCTATTATCCCGCGCCCGCGACGGTGACGGCGACCACCCTGTCGCGGACCAGCGGCAATGCGGACCAGATCGGCGCTTCGTTGACGGCGCGTTTTTGATGGGAGCGGCATCGGCCCTCGCCCCCACCCGACCGCCCATCAGGATACGATGTCTGGGCGGTCGGGTGGGGTGAGGACCGGCGCGCACGTTTCAGCTTTGCTGAAACGCAAGACAGCTCGCGCTTCTAACCGACGCAATAAATCCCTATAGGGGCTCCATCACCACGGAGCCCCTTTTTCATGTCCGACCATAATCCCGGCCTGCGCCCCTGGCGCGACATCGCCCGCAGGCAATGCCGCCAGATCATGGTCGGCAATGTCCCCGTCGGCGGCGGCGCACCGGTCACGGTGCAGACCATGACCAACACGCCGACCCATGACGTCCGGGCGACCGTCGACCAGATCCGCCGCTGCGAGGAAGTGGGCGTGGACATCATCCGCGTCTCCTGCCCTGACGAGGCGTCGACCGCCGCGCTGAAGCAGATCGTCCGCGCTGCCCGCGTGCCGATCGTCGCGGACATCCATTTCCATTACAAGCGCGCGCTGGAAGCCGCCGATGCGGGCGCGGCCTGCCTGCGCATCAATCCGGGCAATATCGGATCGGAAGCGCGGGTGAAGGAGGTGGTCGACGCAGCCAAGGCCAATGGCTGCTCGATCCGGATCGGCGTCAATGCAGGCAGCCTTGAAAAGGACCTGCTCGAAAAATATGGCGAGCCCTGCCCGGAGGCGCTGGTCGAAAGCGCGCTCGACCATATCAAGCTGCTGCAGGACCAGGATTTCCATGAATATAAGGTGGCGGTGAAGGCGAGCGACGTCTTCCTGGCCGTGGCAGCCTATATGCAACTGGCCGAAGCGGTGGACTGCCCGCTGCATCTGGGCATCACCGAGGCGGGCGGACTGATCGGCGGCACGGTGAAGAGCGCCATCGGCATCGGCAATCTCCTGTGGGCCGGGATCGGCGACACGATCCGCGTTTCCCTTTCCGCCGAGCCGGAAGAGGAAGTGCGCGTGGGTTATGAAATCCTGAAATCGCTTGGCATCCGCACGCGCGGGGTCAAGGTCATCTCCTGCCCGAGCTGTGCGCGGCAGGGCTTCGACGTGATCCGCACGGTGCAGGCGCTGGAGGAACGGCTCCAGCATATCCACACGCCGCTCTCGCTCTCCGTGCTCGGCTGCGTGGTGAACGGCCCCGGCGAGGCGCGGGAAACCGACATCGGCCTGACCGGCGGCGGCGCGGGCAAGCATATGGTCTATCTCTCCGGCCTCACCGATCATACGGTGCAGGACGAAGGCATGATCGACCATATCGTCGGCCTTGTCGAAGCCAAGGCGGCGGAGATCGAAGCGGCCAGGCTGGAAGACGAAACCACCGACGCCGGCAAGGCGGAAGCGGCGGAATGACCGGCGGCGTTCCCAGCCCGGATGATGCGGCGACTGAGCGGAGGGATGCCATGGCCGCTTCCCGTCCTGCGACAGCCACGGGTGCATCCGCCGTGGGTGCGTCCGCCCTGGGCGCCGGGGCGATCGGCAGCCTGGCGCTGGGGGCGCTGGCGCTGGGCGCTCTCGCCATCGGTGCGATCGCCATCGGCCGCCTCCGTATCGGCGGGGCGCGCATCGTGCGCCTTCAGATCGACGAACTGGTTGTCGGCCGCGTGATCCGGAAGACACGCGATTGACCGGGCCGATCCACGGCGTTCCGCATCCATAGGCCACCGGATGGGAAGCGACACCGACCGCGCCCCACCGGCGACCGCATTTCCTCTCGCCTTCGCCGTCTGCTGCGTGGGGGTTGCGCTCTTTTCCGTGATGGACGCCGCCATGAAGGGGCTGAGCCTTTCCATCGGCCTGTTCAATGCGCTGTTCTGGCGCGCCGTGGCGGGCAGCCTGCTGGGGCTGGTGCTGATGCTGCTGACCCGGCAGCGCTGGCCCGGTCGCGCCGTGTTGCGGCTGCATATGCTGCGCGGGACGGTGGTGGCGGTGATGGCCAGCCTGTTCTTCTGGGCGATCATGCGGATGCCGCTGGCCGAGGCCATCGCCCTGTCCTTCATCGCGCCGCTGGTCGCGCTGTATCTTGCCGCGCTGCTGCTCAAGGAACGGATCGGGCGGCAGGCCATCGGTGCGTCGCTGCTGGGCCTGGTCGGCGTTGCCGTCATCCTGTCGGGGCGCGTGCGGGGCGATTATGACGCGGATGCGCTGCTGGGCGCGGGTGCGGTACTTGTTTCGGCGGTGCTGTTCGCCTGGAACCTGATCCTCCAGCGGCAGCAGGCGCAGCTCGCCTCCCCTATCGAGGTCGCTTTCTTCCAGCATGTCGTGATGCTGGGGGTGTTCGTCCTGTTCGCGGCGCTTGTCCAGGGGATGCCGGTCGTGCCGGCGGCGCCCTCATGGGCGCTGGTGGTGCTGGCCGCGACGCTGGCCTTCACCTCGCTTGCGGCGCTCGCCTGGGCCTATGCGCGGGCGGAGGCGCAGGTGCTGATCCCGGTCGAATATAGCGCCTTCCTCTGGGCCGCGATCATCGGCTGGCTCGCCTTTGGCGAACGGCTGACCCTGACCACGGTGGTCGGCGCGCTGCTGATCGTGCTGGGGTGCCTGATCGCGTCGCGCGCGGGATCGGCCGAACCGCCCCATGTCGAACCGTCCGTGGCCTGAAAGGAAAAGCATGTCCGTCACCATTCGCGAGGCCGCGCCATCGGACATCGGCACGATCCACGCCTTCATCCTCGCCCTGGCGGACTATGAGAAACTGTCCCATGAGGTGAAGGCTGACCGCGCCTCGCTCAACAAATATCTGTTCGGCCCACGCCCAATGGCGGAGGTGCTGATCGCGGAAAATGAGGGGAGGGCGATCGGCTTCGCCCTTTTCTTCCACAATTTCTCGACTTTCGAGGGACGGCCCGGCCTCTATCTGGAGGATTTGTTCGTCGTCCCGGAAGCGCGGGGGCTGGGCGCGGGCAAGGCGCTGCTTTCCCGCCTCGCCCAAATGGCGCTGGAGCGGGATTGCGCGCGGCTGGAATGGTGGGTGCTGGACTGGAACGAACCGTCCATCGCCTTCTACCGCTCGCTGGGGGCGCGGCCGATGGACGCATGGACGGTGCAGCGCGTCGACGGCGATGCGCTCAGCGCCCTCGCCTCAGCGCGTCCTGCACGCTGACGCCCAGCAGCACGGCGGTGAAGGCCCCCAGGGCGACGATCACGAGGGTCGGATAAAGCGTGGCGATCATGACAAAGTCTCCTTTCGCGGGACTTTTTGCGCCGGTCCGCCTCCCGTCGACATAAGGATTGTTACGGAGTCGGAGAGACGAGCCGATGGGCCGGACTCTTGACGGGGACTCCCCGCTCGGCGCATTGTCCCCGAACGGAACATTTGGGGGACATTGACGCCATGGCTGTCAGCCGCGGAGCCAAACGCACGCCGGAATGGCGCGAAATGCTGAAACGCAGCCTGATCCGCAGCGGTGCGCTGATCGGCGCGATCGCGCTGTTGCTGGCGACCCTGTTCCTCGCGCTGGCGCTGCTCAGCTATCAGCCGAGCGACCCGTCGATGAACACGGTGGCGGGCGACCATGTGCAGAATATCATGCAGGCGCCCGGCGCCTGGGTCGCGGATTTCCTGCTCTGGCTGCTGGGCGTGCCGGTGGCGCTGGTGCTGCCGCTGATGGCGATCACCGCCCGGCGGCTGTGGGGCGATCAGGACATGAGCGGGTGGAAGGCGCAGTTTGGAAAGTGCCTTGCCGGCATCGTCCTGCTCGGCATCGCGCTGGCGCTGTTCCAGACCAATCCGCTGGTCGGCCTGCCCGCCGGATGGGGCGGCATCATCGCGCTGGTGACGGCGCGTGGCGTCATGAGCCTTGCGGCGCAGGCGCCCGCCGCGCAGGGCTGGATCACCGGAATCCTGATCGTCCTGACGCTGATCGCGGGCCTTGTCCTCTGGTATCGCAGCCTGGCGCTGGAAAAGCCGATCATCGCGTTGCGCCGGCCCTCTCTGCCGCGCCTGGCGCTGCCCCGGCCGGCTTTCGCTCTGGCCGGTCCCGCGCCGGTTGTCGACGCGGATGAAGATGACGAGCCGTTCGAGCGCGTCGCAACCCCGCGCAAGACCGTCACCAACGAACCCAAGCCGCCGATCAACATCCAGACGCCCAAGCCTGCGCCTGTGCAGCGCTCCATGGCGCCGGTCAGCCAGGACGACCTGTTCGGCAACAGCTCCCTGCCTTCGCCGGACCTGCTCAATCCAACCCCCGCGAGCCAGGGGCAGAAGATCGACAAGGCCGCGCTGGAACGCAATGCGCGCCTGCTGGAATCGGTGCTCGACGACTTCCATGTGAAGGGCAATATCGTGGAGGTCCGTCCCGGCCCGGTCGTCACCATGTATGAACTGGAACCCGCGCCCGGCATCAAGGCGAGCCGCGTGATCGCGCTGGCGGACGACATTGCGCGCAACATGTCGGCGCTTTCGGCCCGCGTGGCGACGATTCCGGGCCGCACCGTGATCGGCATCGAACTGCCCAATGCGAACCGGGAGGGCGTGTCCTTCCGCGAACTCATCACCAGCGAGCAGTTCGGGCAGGAAGCGACGCTGCCGATCATCCTGGGCAAGAATATCTCGGGCGAGCCGATCATCGCGGATCTTGCGCCCATGCCGCATCTGCTGATCGCGGGTACGACGGGTTCGGGCAAGTCGGTGGGGCTGAACGCGATGATCCTGTCGCTGCTCTACCGCATGACGCCGGATCAGTTGCGGCTGATCATGATCGATCCGAAGATGCTGGAACTGTCGACCTATGACGACATTCCGCATCTGCTCTCACCGGTCGTGACCGAGCCCGCCAAGGCGATCCGCGCGCTCAAATGGGCGGTGGAGCAGATGGAGGACCGCTATCGCATGATGGCCTCGATCTCCGTCCGCAACCTCGCCAATTATAATGAGAAGGTCCGCGCGGCGAAGGCCAAGGGCAAGCCGCTCGGCCGCCGCGTGCAGACCGGCTACGATCCCGAGACCGGCAAGCCGATCTATGAGGAGGAGCAGCTCGATTTCCAGCCGCTGCCGCAGATCGTGGTGGTGGTCGACGAGCTGGCCGACCTGATGATGACGGCGGGCAAGGAAGTCGAATTCCTGATCCAGCGTCTTGCCCAGAAGGCCCGCGCCGCGGGCATCCACCTGATCCTCGCGACGCAGCGGCCCTCGGTCGACGTCATCACCGGCGTCATCAAGGCCAACCTGCCGACCCGCATCAGCTTCTTCGTCACGTCGAAGATCGACAGCCGGACCATATTGGGCGAACAGGGCGCCGAGCAGCTATTGGGCAAGGGCGACATGCTCTACATGCACGGCGGCAAGGGCCTGATGCGCGTCCACGGTCCCTTCGTGTCGGACGACGAGGTGCGCGTGGTGGCGGATCACTGGCGCGCCCAGGGACAGCCGGATTATATCGCCGCCGTCACCGAGGAGCCGGAGGAGGGCAGCTTCGCGCTCGATGGTGTCGACCTGGGCGACGACAGCCCGGATGCGCAGCTTTTCCGCAAGGCGTGCCAACTCGTCTTCGAAAATCAGAAGGCGTCGACAAGCTGGCTCCAGAGGCAATTGCGCATCGGCTATAACAGCGCCGCCCGGCTGATCGAGCAGATGGAGGAGCAGGGGCTGGTGGGTCCGCCCAACCATGTCGGCCGCCGCGAAGTGCTGCGCGACGAGAATGGCAATCCGCTCTGATCCGGTCGGCGTGAAAAATTTTCATTTGGGCTGATGCCAAAAAACCACTGCCCATTTCGCTCTGAAACGGGTTTTTGCGTGGATTGCTGGGTCATCGCCGTGCGGCAAAACCCCGGTGGCGCCGGGGAAAACCCCTGATTTCCAAGGCTGATTGCGTTTCATGCAATCGTCCTTCGGTTCTTCGCATTTGCCGGGAAACGCGATCTGGGCGAAGAAGGCCCTGCCTTTCAGGCATCCTCTCCTAAAAACTTTCAGGCTGGTCTTCGGATCGGCCTTTTTTTTGTCTTCGCCCCCGGCTAAGCAGAGGCCGCTCACCGCAGCGCCTAAAAAATAAATCGGGAGAGGGGCCGCCGGAAAGACCGGCACTGGCGAAGCGGGAGCAGAGGGGGATTGAGCGACCATGTTGCTCTCCCCCTTCCCGTTTTCATTTCATGACATGATGGCGAAGGCCCGGGAATGGCCAATTCAAGACCTTCCTTCGCCCTTGAGGAGAAGGATAGGAAGCCCTGGCGACGAAGGAGCCTGGGCTGATTGGGATGAGGGGGGAGCGGGCCTGAGGCCTGCGATCCGTTGGATCGCAACCCCCTCACCCAGCTGCGACTAGGGCAGCAAGCTGCCAAGTCTGCGCAGCCCTCTCCCTCAAGGGAGAGGGATAAAGCGGGTGTCCGATTCCCAACCAGCCCGCATATTCTTCGGGCTGAGCGTTGAAGCGGACAGTCCATTCGTTGCATGACAGGAACGAATGGGTTCACAGCGGGTTCAAGCCCTGCCACCTACATTTCTCATCCTGAACAACTGGAGATGATTGCATGAAGCGCATCCTTGCGCCCCACAGCCTGACGCTGGCCGCCCTGGCGATCGCTGCCGCGCCCTTTGCGGTGCCGGCGATGCCGGCCGCCGCGCAGGCCGACCAGTCAGACCTGTCGAAGGTCAATGCCTATATCCGCGCCGTCACCACCATGACCGCCGATTTCGCCCAGACCGATCGCAACGGCCAGACGCTGACCGGCCAGCTTACCCTCAAGCAGCCGGGCAAGATCCGTTTCCAGTATCAGAAGGGCGTGCCTTTGCTGATCGTGGGCGACGGCAAGGCGCTGACCATGATCGATTATGAGGTGCGGCAGGTGCAGCGCTGGCCGATCGGCAATTCGCCGCTGGGGGCGTTGATCGATCCGTCCAAGGACCTGTCGAAGTTCGGCAAGGTGATCCAGACGGGCGATCCCAGCGTGCTGTCCGTCCAGGCCCGCGACCCCAAACGGCCCGAATATGGCACGATCACCATGATCTTCAAACGCGATGCGGGCAGCCCGGCGGGCTTGCAGCTCTATGGTTGGGTGGCGCTGGATTCGCAGAACAACCGGACGGCGGTGAAGCTCAGCAACCAGCGTTATGGCGTGCCCGTGGCGGAATCCGCCTTCCGCTGGACCGACCCGCGGCCCAAGGGGCGCGCGTCGGGCGGTTAAGCGGGCCCCAGGTGCGACGGGCCGAAAACTTTTCAGAACCGTTCATCTGAGGCTCATATCCCGAGCCCTAAAAGGAACTCCACGGCGCGAGACGGAACCGGGATTTCCCCCCTGTTACCCGGAACCCCGCTCCCGCCGCAAAGCGCTTCAAGGGCGCGATCGAGGCCCCCGTTCCATGCCCCCGGAGCGGGGGCCTTTTCGGTGCGATCCGACATTTAGAGCATCGCGCAGAAAAGTGGGAACCGGTTTTCCGCTTCAAACGATGCGACAACGAAAACTGAGAGCGCGCGACCTGCGTCCGATGTAACGCAGCGCTATAGCTTGTGCGGGCCTGCAAAGCGCGATTTTATCCGCTTCGGCGCTCACGGACATGAAGTGCGCTGCGCTCCGATGCTCGAACATCCCATTTTCGGCTCCACCTGAACTGAACGTCGAACGGCGCCAACGCTGTTCCGTCTGCCGGGACATTCGCCGCCCTTGCGCGGGGCGGCGGAGGGTCTTAGTGGATCAGCCATGCCTCAGACACTCAGCATCGCTTCCTGGAATATCAATAGCGTTCGTGCCCGGCTCGATATTGTCGAGCGCTTTCTGACGGAGGAATCGCCCGACATATTGTGTCTGCAGGAAACCAAGGTGGTGAACGACACCTTCCCGGCCGGGCTGTTCCGGCAACGGGGCTATAATCATCAGGTGCTGAACGGACAGCCGATGCACCATGGCGTGGCCATCCTGTCGAAAATTCCGATCCGGGAGGACGACCGGCTCGACTGGCAGGCCAATGGGGAGGCGCGCCATGTCGGCGTGCGACTGGACAATGGCGTCCGGATCGAGAATGTCTATGTGCCCGCCGGCGGGGATGTGCCCGATCGGGAGGTCAATCCGAAATTCGGACAGAAGCTCGATTTCCTGGAGCGCATGATCCAATGGTCCTCCACGCTGGAGGACAAGCCGACCATCCTGACCGGCGATTTCAACATCGCGCCGATGGAATGCGATGTATGGAGCCATAAGCAACTCCTCAATGTCGTCAGCCATACGGCGATCGAGTGCGAGATTCTGGCGCGCCTGCAGGAATCGAACGACTGGGTCGACATCGGCCGCAAATTCTATCCCGCGCCGCAGCGGCTCTATACTTGGTGGAGCTATCGCGCCCGCGACTGGGCGGAATCGGATCGCGGACGGCGGCTCGACCATATGTGGATGACGCCGGACGTAGCGGAAAAGGCCGTCAGCCACCGCGTGGTGGAACCGATCCGCGGCTGGTCGCGCCCATCCGACCATGTGCCGATCATCACGGAATTCGCCTTCTGATGAGCGCCCGCGCCGCCGCCCGCGCCATCGACGCGCTACGCCGGGGCTGGCCGGTGCGCGTGCAGGCCGCCGACGGCGCCGTGCGGCTGATGGCCGTGGAGGGGGCCGATGCCGTGACGCTTGCCGGATTCGATCCGGGCGCAGGGGCCGACATATTGATCTCCGCGGCGCGGGCGCAGACGCTGAAGCTCGCCAACCAGCTGGCGGCGGCCGATCCCGACATGCCGGTGCTGGTGGCGCGGGCGCCGTGGATCGACGTCGATGTGGCGACCGCGATCTCCGACCCGGTGCTGGACCTTGCCTCGCCGCTCAAAGGGCCGTTCATGGCGAAGCCGCTGGCGGCGCCTTCTGCGGCCAAGGCGGCGCTGCGGCTGGCGCGGCTGGCGGGCATATTGCCGGCCTATTTCGTGACGGCGGAAGGCGACAGCGAGGCGGAGGTCAGCGCCGCCGACATCGACGCCTATGACGATGCCGTGCATCTGGCCATCGCCACGCGCGCCCGCCTGCCCGTGTCGGCCAGCGAGACGGCGGAGATCGTCGCCTTCCGCAGTCCCGACGAACCGCGCGAGCATGTCGCGCTGATCGTGGGCCAGCGCGATTCCTCGCCCCCCGTGATCCGGCTGCACAGCGAATGCCTGACCGGCGATGTGCTGGGGTCGCTGAAATGCGATTGCGGGCCGCAACTGCATCAGGCGCTGCACCAGATCGCGGATTCGAACTGGGGCATATTGCTCTATCTGCGGCAGGAAGGGCGCGGCATCGGCCTTGTCAACAAGCTGCGCGCTTATGCCTTGCAGGATCAGGGGTTCGACACGGTCGACGCCAATGTCCGGCTGGGCTTCGCCATCGATGCGCGCGACTTTTCCGTGGCGGCGCGGATGCTGGACCTGCTGGGCGTGGACGAGGTGCGGTTGCTCACCAATAATCCGAACAAGGTGACGGGGCTTGAAGCCGCCGGGATCAGGGTGGCGGAACGGCTGCCGATCATCCTGCCTTCCAATCCGCATAATGAGCGCTATCTCGCGACCAAGCGGGACCGGACCGGGCATCAGTTGTGAGCACCATTCGCGTCGATGCGGGCGCGGGGCGTCTTTTCTTCGGTGACTTGGACATGCCCTGCACCATCGGGCGCGGCGGCGTCTGTGCAGCGGCGGACAAGCGGGAGGGGGATGGCTGCACGCCGTTGGGCATCTGGCCGGTTCGGGGCGTGTTGCTGCGGCCGGGCAAGGCGGCGGCGGCGGGTATCCGCCTGCCGTGGCGCTGGGTGCGGGAAGGGGACGGCTGGTCCGATGATCCGGCCGATCCGGCCTATAATCGGCCCGTGCATCTGCCGCGGGCCTTTTCAGCGGAAAATCTGCTGCGGGACGATGATGCCTATGATGTGATCGTCGTGCTGGGGCACAATGACTCGCCGCCGGTGCCGGGGCGGGGGAGCGCGATCTTCTTCCATCTTTCCGAAGGTCGTCCTACGGCGGGGTGCGTGGCGGTGGAGCGGGCGGATATGCTGCGCCTGTTGCCGTTGCTGGCGCCGGGTGATGTGATGGAGATCGTCTGAAGGTTCGTCCTTCCGCGAAGGCGGGGATGACGAGGTTGTTGGGGCAGGCGGGTCTTCCTAAGCCCGCTCCAGTTCCGCCACCTCACCGCCCGCCGCTTCCAGCAGCCGCCGTTCCAGCGTTTGCAGCCGCGCCCTGCTCTCGATCTTCCCGGCCAGCAGGTCGGTGACGTAGAATGTATCCACCGCCCGCTCGCCATAGGTGGCGACATGGGCGCTGTGCACCGTCACCTTCGACTGGAACAGCGCGTTGGCGAGGCTGAACAGCAGCGCCGGGCGATCCCGCGCATTCACCTCGATCACGGTGAAGCGGTTCGATGCCTTGTTGTCGATCAGCACATTAGGTTCGATGCGGAAGGCCTCCGCGCGGGTGCGGGGCAGGGGGCGCGCCTCCAGCTTGGTGATCATGCGGTGGCGGTTGGCGAGCGAATCCTCGATCGCCTTGCGGATGCGCGTCAATTGGTCGGGGCTGTGGAAGGCGCCGCCCAGCGGGTCCTGCACCAGGAAATTGTCGATGGCGACGCCGTCCCGGGTCGTATGGATGCGCGCGTCGATGATGTTGCCGCCCGCCAGATGGATGGCGCCCGCGATCCGGTAGAACAGCCCCGGATGGTCGGCGGCATAGACCGTCACCAGCGTCGCGCCGCGCTGCGGATAATATTGCGCGGCGATGGAGAGCGGGGAATCGCCCGCCTCCAATATATGCTGCGCATTGTGGATGAGGATGTCCTCCGGCTCCGCGATCCAGTAGCTTTCCGGCAGCCGCTTGCGCAGCTTCTCGAAATCGGCTTCGGACAGGCCCAGCGCCTGACGCAGCGCCTGCTGCTTGGCGGTGACGCGTTCGCTGCGGCCCTTCTGCTTGTGGCCGAGGCGCAGCACTTCTTCGGCCGCTTCATAGAGGTCGCCCAGCAATTGCCGTTTCCAGCTGTTCCAGACGCCGGGTCCGACGGCGCGGATGTCGACCACGGTCAGGCACAGCAACAGCCGCAACCGTTCCGGACTCTGCACCACGTCGACGAAATCGAGGATCGTCTTGTAATCGGCCAGGTCGCGCTTGAAGGCGGTGGCCGACATCAGCAGATGGTGCAGCACCAGCCAGGACACGGTCTCCGTCTCCGCCGGTGTCAGACCCAGGCGCGGGCAGAGATGGTCCGCCACTTCCGCGCCCAATATGCTGTGGTCGCCGCCGCGCCCTTTGGCGATGTCGTGCAGCAGCACCGCGACATAGAGGACGCGGCGCGACAGCAGCTTGCCCATCAGGTCCGCCGCCAGCGGATGATCGTGGCTCAGTTCGCCCTTTTCGATCCGCGCCAGCAGGCCGACGGCGCGGATCGTATGCTCGTCCACCGTATAATGGTGGTACATGTCGAACTGCATCTGCGCCACGACGCGGCGGAAATCGGGGATGAAGCGGCCGAAGACCGTGGACTCGTTCATCCAGCGCAGCACGGTTTCCGGGTCGCGGGGGCTGGTCAGCACCTCCATGAAGGCGGCGTTGGCGCGGGGATCGCGGCGCACCTTGGCGGTGATCAGGCTGGCGTCGCGGCTGGCGGCGCGCATGGCGCTGGGATGGATGGCGAGGCCATGCCTGTCGGCGAGCGCGAAGATTTCCAGCAAGCGGACCGGATCGTCCCGGAAGAAATGATCGCCCGGCAGCGCCAGCCGCCCGCGATCCAGCACGAAGCCGTCCAGCTTCTTCGGGCGGCGGAAGAAGCTGGGGATATAGCGACGCCCCCGCTCCGCCATCTGGTCGTCCAGATGGGCGAGGAACACCGCGGTCAGGTCGCCCACCGTCTTCGCGTTCAGGAAATAATAGCGCATGAAGCGCTCCACGCCCGACCGCCCGGCGCGTCCGGTGAAATGCATGCGGGTGGCGGTTTCGAGTTGCAGGTCGAAGGTCAGCCGGTCCTCCGCCCGCCCCGTGATCATGTGCAAATGGCAGCGCACCGCCCAGAGGAAATCCTCCGCCTTCTGGAACTGGCGCAGTTCGGTTTCGGTCAGCAGGCCGACATCGACCAGTTCCGCCACCGACTTCACCCGGTTCACATATTTGCCGATCCAGAACAGCGTGTGCAGGTCGCGCAGGCCGCCCTTGCCCTCCTTCACATTGGGTTCGACGACATAGCGGCTGTCGCCCATGCGCTTGTGCCGTTCGTCCCGTTCCTCCAGCTTTTCGGTGACGAAGGCGCGGGCTGTGCCCTGCATCACATCGGCGTCGAAACGGGCGCTGATCTCCTCATACAGGGCGCGGTCGCCCCAGATGTAGCGCGCCTCCAGCAGGGCGGTGCGCACGGTCAGGTCCGCCTTCGCCATGCGGATCGTCTCATCGATGGAACGGCTGCTATGGCCGACCTTCAGCCCCAGATCCCACAGCGAATAGAGCATGGATTCGATCACCTGCTCGGTCCAGCCGGTGGGCTTCCACGGGGTGATGAAGCCGATGTCGACATCGCTGTGCGGCGCCATCTCGCCCCGGCCATAGCCGCCGACCGCGATCAGCACGATCCGCTCGCCAGTGCTGCGGTTGCCCGCCGGGTAGAGGTGATGGGTTGTCGCGTCGTAGAGCAGGCGCAGGATCTGGTCGATCAGGAAGGCAAAGGCGGTCACGGCCTCCCGCCCTCGGGTTGGCCTCTGGCTTAGGCGGCGGGCGACATCCTCCCGCCCGGCGTCGAGCGCGTCCTTCAGTTCCTTCACGATCAGGCCGCGCAGCTTGATCTGGTCGCCCCGATGCTCCTGCGCCAGGGCGGCGATGCGGTCTGAAATGGCGCGCCGGTCGATGATCGCGCGCCTGGACCCCAATTTCGGAAACTGCATGACCATAAGGCTTATCTAGTCTTCCTGACCGGCTGCTGCCAGTTGCTTGAGCCGGTAGAGTTGGTCCAGCGCCTCCCGGGGCGAGAGCGCGTCGGCGTCGATGCTGTCCAGCGCGGCGCGCAGGGGATCGACTTGTTCCTCCACCTGAGCCGTGGCGGCGGCGAAGAGGGGCAGGTCGTCCAGCCCCGCCGCGATGCCGCCGGTCTTCGCCTTGCCCGCTTCGAGGCGGGCGAGGACGTCCTTGGCGCGCTTCAGGACGGCGGGTGGAAGCCCGGCCAGCCGCGCCACCGCCAGGCCATAGCTGCGGTCCGCAGGGCCCTCCGCCACCTCGTGCAGCAGGACCAGATCGCCCTTCCATTCCCGCGCACGGACATGGTGGAGCGAGAGCGAGGCAAGGGTTTCCGCCAGCCGGGTCAGCTCATGATAATGGGTCGCGAACAGGCAGCGGCAGCGATTGACCTCATGCACCGCCTCCACCACCGCCCATGCCAGCGCCAACCCGTCATAGGTCGACGTGCCGCGTCCGACTTCATCGAGGATGACGAAGCTTCGCTCGGTCGCCTGGGCAAGGATGGCGGCGGTTTCGACCATCTCGACCATGAAGGTGGAGCGGCCCTTGGCCAGATTGTCCGACGCGCCGACACGGCTGAACAGCCGGTCGACCAGCGTCAGGGTCGCGGACGCGGCGGGCACATAGGCGCCTGCCTGCGCAAGGATCACGATGATCGCATTCTGCCGCAGGAAGGTGGATTTACCGCCCATATTGGGTCCGGTGACGAGCCACAGCCGGTCCCCGGCCGACAGCCGGCAATCATTGGCGACGAAGGGCTGGCCATCGCGGCGCAGCGCGTCCTCGACCACCGGATGACGGCCGCCGACGATTTCCAGGCAGGGGCCTTCGCCATCCTGCGCGACGAAATGGGGCCGTTGCCAGCCGCCCTCCGCCGCGCGTTCCGCCAGCGCCGCCGCCACGTCGAGCCGGGCAAGGGCATCGGCGGCGCGGGCGATCTCCGCCTTGCGGGCGAGGGTGGCTTCGACAAGGTCTTCGAGATGCGCCGCTTCCGCCACCAGCGCATGGGCCCCGGCCTGCGCCACGCGGCTCGCCTGTTCGTGCAGGTCGACCGAATTGAAGCGCACCACCCCGGCCAGCGTCTGGCGATGGGTGAAGCCGCTGTCGGGCTGCATCAACTGGTCGGCGGCGCGGGCGGGCACCTCGACATGATAGCCGAGCACGCCATTATGCCGGATCTTGAGCGAGGCGATACCGGTCTGCTCGCGATATTTCGCCTCCAGCGCGGCGATGGCGCGGCGGCCGTCCCCGGCGAGGCGGCGCAACTCGTCCAGCGCGGCGTCATAGCCGTCCGCGATATAGCCGCCATTGGCGGTCTCGGTCGGCGGGCTGGGGACGAGGGCGCGGGACAGGCTGTCGACCAGCGCGCCATGGCCGTCGAGCGAGGGAAGGAGTTGCGCCAGCAGCAGGGGCTGGTCGGGCAGGCGGCCCAGCCGTTCGCGCAGCAATCGCGCCTCACCAAGCCCGTCGCGCAATTGGCCAAGATCGCGGGGACTGCCCCGGCCCATCGCGAGACGGCCCAATGCGCGGCCGATGTCGGGCAAGGCCCGCAGCGCCACGCGCAACTGGTCGCGCAGCATGCTGTCGTCATGGAACAGTTGCACCAGGCCCAGCCGCGCTTCGATCCCGGCCTGGTCCATCAGCGGCGCGGAGAGGTCCTGCGCCAGCAGGCGCGCGCCCGCGCCCGTGACGGTCCGGTCGACCGCGCCCAGCAGGCTGCCCGCCCGCGTGCCGCTCATGGTGGCGGTGATCTCCAGACTCTCCCGCGTCGCGGCGTCGATGGCGACGTGCCCGCCGCTGGTTTTCCGCATCGGCGGGGCGAGGAAGGGCAGGGTGCCCTTGCCCGCATGGTCGAGATAGGAGAGCAGGCCGCCCATCGCCGCCAGTTCGGCGCGGCCGAACTGGCCGAATCCGTCCAGCGTGGCGACGCCGAAGATGCGCTTCAGCGCCGCTTCGGCCCGGCTGCTGGAAAAGGCGGCGCGGTCGAAGGGGTGGGAGTCCGGCAGTTCCAGCTCCAGCCCGTCCGGCAGCACGATCTCGCTTGGCCGCAGCCGCGCCAGTTCGGCGGGCAGATCGGCCGCCCGCAGGGTCAGCGTCTCGAACCGCCCGGTCGAAATGTCGGCGGCGGCCAGGCCATATTCCCCCGCCTCCTCGCCGCCGACCTGCGCCAGCGCCACCAGCATATTGTCGCGCCGGCTGTCGAGCAGCGTCTCCTCGGTCAGCGTGCCCGCCGTCACGTAACGGACGATGGCGCGGGCGACGAGGGACTTGGACCCCCGCGCCTTGGCTTCGGCGGGGGTTTCGGTCTGCTCCGCGATGGCGACGCGGTGGCCCGCCTTGATCAGCCGCGCCAGATAGGATTCCGCGCTGTGCACCGGCACGCCGCACATCGGGATCGGCGCGCCGCCATGCTCGCCCCGGCTGGTGAGCGCGATGTCCAGCGTCGCCGCCGCCGCCTTCGCATCCTCGAAGAACAGCTCGAAAAAATCGCCCATGCGGTAGAAGAGCAGGCAATCCTGCGCCTCCGCCTTCAGCGCAAGATATTGCGCCATCATAGGCGTCGCCTGTTGCGTGGATGTGTCGATCGTTCGCGCCATGGCACAGCGGATAGCGTGAAGCCCGGCCTCATGCCAGTGCTGCAAGAAACAGCAGGAAAATTGCGCTTCTCGCACTTGCCCACAAGATATTCTTACCGCTAGGGCGGTCGGCATTCAGCCCATGCGGGCCTGCAAAGCGCGATTTTCTGCGCTTCGGTGCGCACATACTTGCGTATGCTGCGCTCCGATGCTCGAAAATCACCCTTTTCGGCTCCGCCTGAACTGAATGCCGGAGCGCCCTATGGGGCGAGCTTATTGTTTCAAACAAGGGGTGGGTGCAGCCATGACCGACAAGTCGAATGTGGAATTTTCAGAGCGCGAGGCGCTGTTCTTCCACTCGACCGGCCGCCCCGGCAAGATCGAGATCATCGCGTCGAAGCCGATGGCGACCCAGCGCGATCTTTCGCTCGCCTATTCGCCCGGCGTCGCGGTGCCGGTGCGGGCCATCGCGGAAGACCCGGCGACCGCCTATGACTATACCGCGAAGGGCAATCTGGTCGCGGTGATCTCCAACGGCACGGCGATCCTGGGCCTCGGCAATCTGGGCGCGCTGGCGTCCAAGCCGGTGATGGAAGGCAAGTCGGTCCTCTTCAAGCGCTTCGCCGACGTCGATTCCATCGACATCGAACTCAAGACTGAGGATGTCGACAAGTTCATCGACGCGGTCGAGCTGATGGAGCCGACCTTCGGCGGCATCAACCTGGAGGACATCAAGGCCCCGGAATGCTTCATCATCGAACAGACGCTGAAGGAACGGATGAACATTCCGGTCTTCCATGACGACCAGCACGGCACGGCGATCATCGCGGCGGCGGGCGTCATCAACGCGGCGATGCTGACCGGCCGCGAGATGAAGGATATGAAGGTGGTGGTGAACGGCGCTGGCGCGGCGTCCATCTCCTGCACCGAACTGATCAAGGCGCTGGGCGTCCAGCATGACAATGTCATCATGTGCGACAGCAAAGGCGTGATCTATCAAGGCCGCACCGAAGGCATGAACCAATGGAAGTCGGCCCATGCGGTGAAGACCGACGCCCGCACTTTGGCCGAAGCGGTGAAGGGCGCGGACGTGTTCCTGGGCCTCTCCGTTGCGGGCGCGATGACGCAGGACATGGTGAAGTCGATGGCCGACAAGCCGATCATCTTCGCCATGGCGAACCCCGACCCGGAAATCGCGCCGCCCGACGCCAAGGCGGTGCGCCCCGACGCCATCGTCGCCACCGGCCGGTCGGACTATCCCAATCAGGTCAACAATGTGCTGGGCTTCCCCTTCATCTTCCGCGGCGCGCTGGACGTGCGGGCGACCGGCATCAACGAGCCGATGAAGCTCGCCGCCGCCAAGGCGATTGCGGAACTGGCGCGCGAACAGGTGCCGGAGGAAGTGGCCAAGGCCTATGGCCGTTCGCACAGCTTCGGCCCGGATTACATCATCCCCGCGCCCTTCGATCCGCGCCTGATGGAGGTCGTGCCCTCCGCCGTCGCGCAGGCGGCGATGGAGACCGGCGTCGCGCAGAAGCCGATTGCGGACATGGCGGCCTACCGCCAGTCGTTGAAGGCCCGGCTCAATCCGACCACCTCGGTCCTCACCACCGCCTATGAGGTGGCGAAGGCCAATCCGAAGCGCGTCGTCTTTGCCGAAGCGGAAGAGGAAGTGGTGCTGCGCGCGGCGATCCAGTTCCGCACGCTGGGCTATGGCATCCCCGTGCTGGTCGGACGCGGCCATGTCTATGACAAGCTCAAGGAACTGGGCGTGCAGGACCCGGAGAGCTTCGAACTGCACAACAGCGTCAACTCGCCGCTGGTGCCGGAGATGGTCGACACGCTCTACAAGCGGCTCCAGCGCCGGGGCTATCTGCGCCGCGACTGCGAGCGGATGGTGAACCGCGACCGCAACATCTTCGGCTCGCTGCTGGTGAAGATGGGCCATGCCGATGCGATGATCACCGGCATGACCCGGCCCTTCGCCCAGACGCTGCGGGAGGTGAAGCGGGTGATGGACCCGGCGGCGGACCGCACCCCCTTCGGCATCCATGTGCTGGTGACGAAGGACAAGACGGTGTTCCTGGCCGACACCACGGTCAATGAGCGCCCCTCGGCGCAGGAACTGGCGGACATCGCGGAAGGCACGGTGGCGGTCGCCCGCCGCATGGGCCATGACCCGCGCGTCGCCTTCCTGTCCTATTCCAATTTCGGCAACCCGCCGGGCAGCTTCCTCGACAATGTGCGCGACGCGATCAAGGCGCTGGAAGAGCGGAATGTCGATTTCGAATTTGAAGGCGAAATGACCGTCGACGCGGCGCTCAACCCCACGGTGATGAAGAATTATCCGTTCAGCCGTCTGTCCGGCCCGGCCAATATCCTGGTGATGCCGGGGCTTCAGTCGGCCAATATCTCAGCCAAGCTGCTGCGCGAACTGGGCGGCGCGACCATGATCGGGCCGATGCTGGTCGGCATGGACAAGTCGGTGCAGATCGCAACCATGGCGTCCAACGCTTCGGAACTGCTGACGCTGGCGGTGCTGGCTTCGGCGGGTGTGGCGATCTGACGGAAGTGCGGGTGTGAGCGACTGGCCGGAGGTGGCCAATTCAGGACCTTCCCCTCCCGTAAACGGGAGGGGTTAGGGGTGGGCGCGAGCGCAGCGAGCTTCCAGCTTAGCCGTTGAAAATTCACGCTGATGTCGCGCCAGCCCACCCCCTAGCCCCCTCCCGCAGGCGGGAGGGGGAATGTCCTGATTCCACCCAAATTACTCAGTTCAGCGAGTCCTGAATTTGCCCACGCCGCCTAGAAAGTCGAACTGGGATTAGGCCTCTGACGGACTCGCCCCCAAAAGGCCTGCGCGGGGGC